>CAZKHP010000015.1:0-15037 GCA_964552695.1 uncultured Staphylococcaceae bacterium
TCCAGGTATTTCTTGTCGAGATAGCCTAACCGCACGGCTTTCATCCATCCAAAGGCCACTAAGGCGGTAAAACTGAGTTCTCGATACGTTTTCCCGACTTTGTTAATCACGGTTTCAAACGCTCCGTCACTCCGTTGATACGGAAGCAGGGCTTCTGAGGATTTTCTTAAGATTGAAACGATGTTTTCTTTTTCTTCGTGCTCACCGAGGACTTCAAGAATCATCGGTAACGCGGCGATGACCCACCCGTTGCCTCTTCCCCAATAGATTTTCTTCCTCGGGTAGTGGGTGTGTTGTTTCACCCAGTAGGAGTGATACCATAAACCGTCTTTGGGATCTTGAAGGTATTTGGCTAAGATTCTGGGTTGTCTGGCCGCAATCTCCATCATCGTTTTGTCATTATGGTCTCTCGCGTAGATTGCAGGGAACACCGAGAACATCATTAAGGAATCCACCCAAATCGATTTGGGATAGAACTTGCCTAAAAAGGAACTGCCTAAGTGGTTGACCGAGTCTTCAATTAAACGCGGTTCATGAAGAATGTAATCAATGACTTTATCGGTCAGTTTTTTATAGTCGGGATTATTGGTCCGTTTTTCCATCGCATAGGTAATTAAACCCGGAGCGGCACTATCGGACGAGTCGACTTTGGGTTGATGTTGGACATAATAATCGCAGTACGCTTTTAAGAAAGCAGTGTAGTTTCTTGTGCCTTGATGGGTATCGAGTAAATCCAGGGCGTAACCTAAAAGAGCTTCACCCCATGTCCATTTCATTTTGGGGTTCCAGGTTTTGGCGACATCATCCGCTAAAGCGACGACTTTGGTGTAATAGCTTTTATCCAAGTTCAAAGGAATTTCCTCCTTTAGAGGACTTCTTTTCTGAGAGCTTCTAATTCAGCTTTTTCACTTTCGGGAAGTTCGTCCAATTTGTTTTCGCGTTGGAGTTCCAAAAAGTGTTTCATTTTTTCGTTATTCTTCCGGGTTAAAGCAAACTTACGGGCAATGAAGAATCCGGCGGTCATCAGTAAGATATAACTCACCATCATGACAAGACGGATACCCAAAATAGCGGAATCCGGTTGTGGGGCATAGGTGGCGGGATAAATCGGTTTGACGTATCCGGTGAATTCCAGCACTAAACCGAAAATCCAAATACCGACGGCGGACGCTAAGGTACGGCAGAAGGTCATGATACCACTGAAGGAGCCGGCATTGCGTTCTTTGAATTTCAGTTCGCCCGCATCGACGGCGTCCGGGAAGATAATCCAGGAGATGAGTTGGGCTCCGGCAAAACCGATGGCCAAGATCGCTGTGGCGGCATAAAGTCCCCAAGACGGCCACGTTGCCGGATAAAGACATACCCCGACGATCCCTAAAAGGGATAGGGGTAAACCAAACGCATAGATCTTGCTCTTATCGACTTTGTTGATGAGGACATTCATCAAGGGGAACATCAACACTTGCACGCCGATGAAAATACCTAAGACCACGGTCGAAGAAGAGACGACGCAGTAGAGGGTAAATAAGAGAATGCCGTTGGAAAGAATATCCATGGAAATGCTTTGCGCCAAATACATCCCTAAGAGTTGACGGAAGCTTTTAATCTTCAAAGGCTTATAGAAGTTTTGGACTTCAATTTTACTTTTTTCTTTGGGCATCACGGCGCGTTCACGGGTAAATAGACCAATGAAGAGCAGGGGCACCATAAAGAGAATGCCAAAGCCAAGGACAAGGATTAAATAGAGCGTGGTTAACGTAATGGCTCCGTCTTTATACATTCCCAGAATGATCGTCGGAACCAAGGTGCAAACTGCGGTGGCCACCGTGGAGAAGACCAGACGGATGACGTTGACAGAGTTTCGTTGTTTGGGTTCAACCGCGATTTCCGCGGACATCGAAGAATACGGAACATTGATCACGGATGACACGGTGTTATAGAAAATGTAGGTCAACGTACAGAAAATAATCTTCCATACTTCCGACGACCAACCCACGATCGGCATCCAAACAAGCGCCATCGCCAAGATGAGAAGGATGGAACCCGCTAAGATAAACGGACGACGTCTTCCAATCTTTGTCCGTGTATTGTCGGTGATGACCCCTAAGAACGGATCGATGACTGCGTCCCAGATTTTGGAAATCAAAACCACGGTTCCGGCCCATCCGGCGGAAATGCCAATAACATTAACGATGAAGTAGAAGTAGAGCACGCCGATGAGGGCTTGTCCTCCGCCACCGAAAATATCGCCCCAACCGAAGATCAGCTTTTCTTTTAATGTCAGCGGTTTTTGTTCGTTCATGGTGTTATCCTTCTTTCACTTGCAAACAGTGCAAATGGGTCAAACTTTCTTTAAGATCTTTCAAAGGCTTTTTACTCTTGAGTTCAATCGCGGCATACGCAGTCGTATGGGCATAGCCGATGATGGTGACCCAATCGATGATGCCGGTGCCTAAGGGTCCGCTCACGGCTTTGGTTTTTCCCCGGACCGTTTTGTAACGGAGGTCTCTTAGATGGAACCCTTCCAGCCGACTTCCTACCTTAAGGTAGAAGGCCGGTATGTCTTGGTGGGCATAGGTCAACCAATAGACATCGGAAATGATTTTGATGGGAAGTCGCATTTCATTGAGCAGAATGTCCATTCGGACTTTCCCTTCCACCGAATCGAATTCCCAGGCGTGGTGGTGGAAACAAAGCGTGATGCCCCGTCCTTGAAGCAGAAACGACATCTGATTCATTTGATTGATGAACTGGCGCAAGTGTTTCAATTTTCCCATGATCGCAGGGATGGAAAGACGGCTAACGACCAAACGCGAACACCGCAAGTCTTTGCAGTGTTTGATCCATAACTCCGGATTCTTTTGCATCTTGGATAAGGGGACCATGATTCCGGACACATGAAGCCGGCTTTTTTGGATAAGAGCAATGTTGGCAGGCGTCAATTCGATCTTCGATAACTCAACCGCGCGAAAGCCCAAGGCACGGATATCCTCCAATGTCTTTTTCAAGTTTTTCTTGGCCATTTTCGCTACGGAATAAGTTTCGAGGGCAAGGCGCATATTAAAGAGTCCTTTGGGTAAGGAGGAGATTCAACGAGGCCGTATGACCACCGAAACTATAGACGATGGTGGAGGGGTCACGGGCGGTCACGCCATTGGGAACATAGGCATTTTCGTAGCGGGCGTATTGCAGGTTTTGTTCAACCCCGTTGACTTTAAACCAATCGTCATAACGGGCGTGAAGCGCGGTTTGGGTGACACCGCCGTTGAGTTGGCTCGAGTAGGTCAATGAACCGTCTTCCTGGTTGAACATGACGGAGGAACCCACATTGGCGATAAAGCGTGTTTTGAAGTCTTCAAAGTTTTCGGCATCGACGGAAGAGACTTCGGTGACATAGTAATGGAAGCCTTCGCCGGTTTGGACGAGGTCATATTTTTCGGTTAAGACGTTGCCGACGCTGCCGCGTTTGAGCATGTCGTCTTTGTTGGTACCGTTGGCGGTGTCGTTACTTTCATCAAACGATTTGAACACAAGCGGATTTCCCGCTTTGATGGCGATGTAACTATCGTTTTCGCAACCGAAGATATAGCCTTCATCCAACCTCGATTCATCATATTCTTCAAACAATTGCGTGGGGAAGAAAACGTGAGTGGTGTTTTCCAGAATCATCGGTTCCATCATCCCGGTCTTGGTGGGCGGTTGATAAATCGTCAGATTGACATTTTTCTCTTGGACGCTATAGGGTTGACGGCCATTACCGACCCAATAGGTCGGGGTGCCGCTTCGACGAGCAATCTTCGCGGGTTGCGAGGTAAAGACGGAGACTTCATTGGAAAGATTCACTCCGCCAATCGCGTGTTGATCGGCAAATTCACCGGTTTGATACGCTTGCGCGGTACTCATCGAATAACGGTCGGTTTTATAGCTGTAGATGTTTCCGCGTTCAATGGCGATGCCATCGGTCGCAGGATGGAGCATGTTGCTGACCGCTTTTAAGGTTTTCGTTAAAGTGAACGGCCACAGATTGACCATCTTGAAATCATTGAGGAATTCATTAGAGAACATTTTGTTCCGGGAGATATAACGGATCGTGTTATCGATGACTTCAGGATTGGTAAAAGCTTCCATGCCCCATTGGAACATGATTTGGCGAGCGTCTTGTCCGATCAGATTTTTCCCGGCTAATTCTTCGACATCCAACGACTGGGTGGATTTGATGACCTTTTCTTCAGCAGGATCATTGAAAATGTCTTGAATCACTTGAGGAACTTCGTAGAAGGGTTCATGGGCATCAGTTTCAGCTTGATACATTTGCTTGAAGCAGTTGAAGAAACCGTTCGAGCTGGTATACCACGAATCGGTGAAGTTTTGAGTGGCTAAAGGTTGAAGCACGAAATCGGTGAACCTCCGGAGACGGTTTCCGGTATCGTCGCTCATCCGGTTATCCGAATACATACGGCCGGAAGCGGCATTAAAGATGTAGTAGGTGCGAGGGGAGACGCCGTCAGCATCTACGCCGTCGTATTTGAAGCTTTGCGTAGCAAGATCGTACCAGAGGATATCCATGACGATTTTGGCACGAGTGACTAAGTCATCGTCTTCGGCAAATTGAATGAGATTGGCTAACGGAGCAATGTCTTCGGGATAGTAGTTGCTCGAATACCATTCGCTGAAACCGTAGCTAAAGCGTAAACCAAGCCAGGCATTGATCCGTTCTTCGGCGTAGCTTTGGTGCCAAGCGCCCGTCTTTCCATCCACATCGAATGTTTCGTTGGGGAAGGCTTGTCCCACGAGATATTCGGAAGCCGCAAACAGAATCTGGTGATTTTCACTCCATGCGCACATCGAGTCTTCGCCGCCTTCATCCATCCAGTATTTGAAGCCTAAGAGGCATTCCTTGGCACGCGCGAGTTCGTCTGCGCTCAAATACTCGGGATAGGATAAATACAGGCGTACGAGCATGTTTACGCGGAAATCGGCGCAGTCGTAACGCCCGTCGATATAGCGGTAACTGCCGGCCAATTGTTCTTCAATGAAGTCGTCGGTCAGTTCAACGCCTAACGCATCGAGTTCGGCGGTTCTTCCGCTTCGATCCAAATCAAAGTAATAAAGTAAGCGGTCTGCCCCTCCGGCATCAAAGTCTTCCTCGGGGGAAGAAGGGATTGCGGCAATGCTCATGTTGGCCGCGAATTGAATGCCGATGCTGGCCACGAAAAGGACCAAGACCGCGGCGGTGGGCACCAGAATCTTCGAAGACATCTTCCATTGTTTGAATTTTTTCATAAATTTCCTCTGGTTCCATTAAATGGAAATACTCTAAAAAGGGAATTCGTGGGAATGCGGGTTCAAGCATGATGGGAACGCACGAGAGGACATCGGGATGAGGATGAATCCGTTGCTTAGTGACTTTTTTCTTTCTTCATTTTATCCATTCGCCACCAAGACCACAAGAACGGAAGATAAAAAGCCCATTTTCGGGTGAAACCAAAAATTTCCAACAGTGTCTAAAATATTAGAAATTTATATGATATATTGAAGCGCAGAGGAACATTGTATGAATCACCGATTTACTGCTATGACATTTAATTTGCGTGTGGACGTCGAAGTCGACGGAAAAAACTTCTGGCCCCGACGAGTCAAAAGCGTCCTAACGATTATTCATAAACATCGTCCCGATTTTTTGGCGACTCAAGAAGTCACCGACCGGATGCTTCAAGATTTAGAACTGCCGTTGAACTGTTACCAAGCCTATGGCGATGGCCGAAATGCCGACCGGCACGGAGAACGATGCACCCTGTTTGTCCGAAAAGACCACTGGAAAATCGATCATAGTGAAACGGTGTGGTTATCTGCGACACCGACCATCCCGGGTAGCATGGATCCTGAAGAAGGATTCCCGCGCATTTGCACGATGGTGGTGGCTTCTTCTCTTCTCGATGAATCCAAACTGCTGGTGGCCAATGTCCACTTATCCTATCGCAGCGCCCGTTCGCTTGACCAAAACATCACGACGCTTCTGGCTTATTTATCGGAGTGGCGTGTCAAATATCCTTATCCCGTGATTCTTTTGGGCGATTTTAATGCCAATCCGTCCCATCCCATTCACGAACGCATCAAGGGAATTGGCTTATTGTCTCCGCTGGACAGTCGTTCGGGAGCCATCAAAAATACGTTCCACGACTTTTTAGGCGGAAAAGGCATCGAAACGATTGACTATATCTACTACACCCCGGATTTGTCGCTATTTTCCTATTATGTCGACCAATCCAAAATCGGAGAACGTTATCCTTCGGATCACTTCCCCGTGGTGGCCGATTTTATTGTGAAATAAACGCAAAAGGAGACCTATGGACTATCTTCAATGGTTGTTGATGAGTGACCCCGCTGTGTCGAGTATGGCCCAACGTCATTTGTTGAACCGAAAAGTCCCCTATGCCACCGAGGGGTGGATTCGTCGTCTTTTTGAGTTGTATAAACCGGAACTTCATGGGTGGGGCAAAGGCATCTATGCCCATAAATGGATTTCCGACCACTATACGCTTTTGGAACTTCTTGAACTGGAAGCGGATGGCCGCGATCCACGTTATGTCGATAGCATTTCTCATCTTCTTGCGGTTTTATGGTATACCGAACCTTTACCGAAGAAAATACGTGGCCTGGATATGTGCGTTGCGGCGATGCTCCTTCGCATGGGCTGCTACGCCAAGCTCAAAGACGAACGCTTAAACCAAATCGTCGACTATATCCTCAAACATCCGATGAGCGATGGCGGATGGAACTGCTGTTGGGATGCTAAACCCGAATGCGCCCACAAGAGTTCACTTCACACGACGTTATCAGTTTTGGAAGCCATCTATAGGTATCATAAAAACGGCTACCGCTACCGTTTGGATGAACTGTTGGTGTGTGTTCCCGAAGCGGAAGAATTCATTTTGAAGAAACGGTTATTCCGTAGCGTCCATGACGGAGAAATCATCAACGAACGGATGATTGAAATGCATTTCCCGGTGCGGTGGTTCTATGACGCTTATCGTGCCTTACTTTATTTCATTGATACGGAACACCCGTATGATCCACGGATGAAGGAAGCCATCGATCGCTTAAAAGAGGCGTTGGAAAAAGGTCCGCTTCCCAAAGGTGGCGTCCATACCGGCATGCAGCATTTCAAGGTGGATGTCGATGTGTATCGGGCCATGAATACATTAAGAGGATTACGCATTCTGAAAGCCTACGATTTTGAAACTTACCAGAAGCTGATTCATCAAGAAATCGAATGAGAACCCCATCGGGTTCTTTTCTTTATTGGTCGATATTTATAAAGTTGGCTGAAGCCAAAAAATATTTTAATATTGTTATGTTGACAATAGTGTATGGCACACACTATAATGGTTGCGAGGTGATACGAATGGATGAAACGATTTTGAATAATCTGGTCGGTGAACTCAAACGCGGGACCCAAGTATTAGCGGTCCTGGCGCATCTGCATCGTGGCCAATACGGATACTCCTTACTTCAAGACTTATCGTCGCAAGGCGTCAACATTGAAGCGGGCACTTTGTATCCGTTACTTAGACGCCTTGAATCACAAGGCTTATTGAAAAGCGACTGGGACACCAGCGAAACCCGTCCGCGAAAATACTACACGCTGAGTCCGGATGGAGAAGCCACCTTCGAAGCGCTGAAAAAGCAGTGGCAAATGTTGACCGACGATATCAATGCGGTCCTAAAGGAGAATGAACATGGAAAATAAATATATTGAACGTTATGTTTACGCGGTAACCAAACGGTTGCCCTTAAAAATGCAAGCCGATGTCGCCAAAGAATTACGAGCGAACATCGACGATATGCTGGGCACGGATAATCCCACCGATGAACAAGTCAAAGATGTGCTTCATAAACTGGGTCATCCCCGTAAGCTGGCTGCCTCGTATTTAGGTGAAGGCCACTATGTGGTCGCTCCCGAATACTACGCCGATTACATTTCAACCTTGAAACTGGTCGGTATCATCTTCTTGATCGTGTCGCTCGTTGCCGGATTTATCTCGGCCGTGACGATGGCGGCCAATCAATCCATCTGGGAAGCGTTTGAAATCTTGGTGGATGAGCTCTTCTCCGATTTGTGGACCAAAGCCTTATTGGCGTTTGCCTTGGTGACCATCGGT
Organism: uncultured Staphylococcaceae bacterium; assembly: GCA_964552695.1. Classification (GTDB taxonomy): domain Bacteria; phylum Bacillota_I; class Bacilli_A; order RFN20; family CAG-826; genus CALMWE01. The sequence continues at coordinate 8,163 of CAZKHP010000015.1, forward strand.
TTCTGGATTTATGGCGAAGTATCCAAAAAACATCAACCCAAAGAATGGGAACTCAAAGATCTTCCCGAACTTCCTAAACCCAACACGCTTAAAATCAAAAAAGGCGGAACGGTGGCCGAACTCATCGTCGGCGTGTCGTTAGGACTCATCTTCGTAGCTCTTCTTCAAATCGGCTTACCGTACTTTGATCAAAGCGTCATCAATAACTTCCTTCCGTTCTTATACTTCAGCATCGCCCTGGATATCGCCGTCGGAAGTCTCCAACTCGTGTATGGTGAGTGGCGATGGCCGGTGGTCGGAGTTTACTCCTTCAGCAAGCTCTACAGTGCGTTCATTGCTTACTTCTTCCTATACAGTCACTTCCTCAGTCCGACTTGGATTGGCGAATCCGCCGTTGCGGCCGGCATCTCCTTCGATGAACTCAACGCCGGAATCGAAACCGGATTACATGTCCTCTTCGCCGTCATCGCCGTGGCCACAATCATTGATTTGGTGCAACTCTATGTCCGTGTCTTAAAAGCTCAATTCGCCGGAAAATAGTCACAGATTTGGCTCAACTTACGATCATCCTCTTCTTCGGGGCTCGAGAGAGCCCTTTTCTTTTTCCAGACTTGTGTCTAGTTTTCTTAAAGCACCAAAAGTGTGGCTTATCCGCTTAAAACGGCGTTTTTCGCGTTTTCCGACACAAAAGCCGCTTATTTGTTGGAAATGTCTCATAAGAGGGTGGTGTTTTCCAATTGTTTTTGTGTGCTAGAATGGACAAGTCATAACCGTATAAGTTCGGAGTTAAATCCCAATAAAACGAAAAGGAAAAGACCATGGATATTTTTAAGAAATGCTACGAATTCAAAACCGTTGAAACCGCTAAAGAAATGGGCATCTACCCTTACTTCCACGCTCTTGAAACCAAACAAGGACCGGAAGTCATGATGGAAGGTCATCGCGAAATCATGATCGGTTCCAATTCCTATTTGGGATTGACCGGTGATCCCCGGGTCATTGCCGCTGGCGTAAAAGCATTACAAGAATTCGGCACCGGCGTTTCCGGTTCTCGTTTTCTCAACGGTACGACCACGCTCCACATCCAACTCGAAAAGGAATTGGCGGCGTTCTTACAAAAGGAAGCTGTGGCGACATTCTCGACGGGCTTCCAAACCAACTTAGGCATTCTTTCCGGCATTGCCGGACATGACGATATCATCTTCTGCGACCGCGAAAATCACGCTTCCATCTATGATGGGGCGAAGCTTTCCTACGCCACGATGGTCCGCTACAATCATAACGATATGGCGGGTCTTGAAGAACTGCTGCAAAACGCCAATCCGAATAAAGGACGTCTGATTGTTACCGACGGCGTTTTCTCTATGAGTGGGGATATCTGCAACCTTCCCGAGATTGTCCGTTTAGCCAAGAAATACAACGCTCGCGTGATGGTGGACGACGCCCATGCCTTGGGTGTTTTAGGCGCTCACGGACGAGGAACCGCTGAATATTTCGGCCTTGAAAAAGACGTCGACATCATCATGGGAACCTTCTCCAAGTCATTAGCATCCATCGGTGGCTATATGGCCGCGGATGCCAAAGTCATTGAATACATCCGTCATAAATCGAGGCCCTTCATTTTCAGTGCCGCGTTAACCCCGGCCAATGCGGCCTGTGCACTCGAATCTTTGCATATCCTTGAACAAGAACCCGAACGGATCAAAAACCTTTTATCCATCGCCGAATATGCCCGTCAACGCTTTGAAGCCAACGGCTTAGAAATCATCCATAAATCCATCGTTCCGATCATTCCCATTTATACCTATTCCGAACTTCGGACATTAGTGGCGTGCAAACTCCTTTTCAAAAAAGGCGTTTATGTCAACTCGGTCTTACCTCCCGCCGCCCCCGAAGGTCAATGCCTTATCCGGACTTCCTATATGGCCACGCACAGCAAGGCCCTCATTGACGAAGCAGTGGGCATCATCGCCGAAGTCTTAAAAACCTTGCCAAAAGACGATGAAGCCATCAAGGCCATGCTTCCGAGGCTCCATGAATAAAGTCGTCGTCATTTCCGGAGCATCCTCCGGGATTGGGCTCGAAACCGCCCGATATTTGGTCGCCAAAGGTTATACCGTCTATGGATTAGCACGCCACAAACCGCAAGTCGTGCTTCCGTTTTCGTTTATTCCCACCGACATCAGCGATGCCTCTTCGATTCAAGCCGCGGTCAGCACGCTTTTAGAAAAAGAGACTCATATTGATGCCTTGATCAACTGCGCCGGCATGGGGATCAGCGGGGCAATTCAGCATACGTCGCTTCAAGACGTGCAAAAGATGTTTGACGTGAACCTCTTTGGTGCGTTTGCGTTAACCAAAGCTCTTATTCCCGCTTTGCGGGAAACCAAAGGCATGGTCATTAACATCTCCTCTGTAGCCGGTGTGTTGACTGTTCCGTTTCAAACTTTCTATTCGATGAGCAAATCCGCTCTCAATACGTTTTCTGAAGGTCTGCGAATGGAAGTCAAACCGTTAGGCATTCGCGTGGTCTCGGTTTTGCCAGGAGATACGAAGACGGGATTTACCGCAGCTAGAGAGAAAACGCTCTCGAATGATCCTGCGTATCAAAAACGTCTTGAAAAATCGCTTGCCCGCATGGAAAAAGATGAACAAAATGGGAAAAGCCCATTAACCGTGGCTAAAGCGGTCGCGCGTTTACTCAAACGCAAACATCCTCCCGTCAAAGTGACCGTGGGATTTGAATATAAGCTTTTTATTTTCTTAAAGAAGATTCTTCCGTCACGGTTTGTGAACTGGATTTTGTTTTTGATGTACGCCCGCTAATCGGATAAATATTGCAAAAAGATTTTATTGGTCGTAAAAACGATTATCATTTTTTTGTTATAATGTGAGCCAACATTCAATTACATGAAGGGCGCACCCATGATCATTAAGAAAACACCGTTATTTCAAACTTTGGGTTTTGCCGGATTGGCAAGTTCCAATGCCGTTTTGACTTCGTTTATCGCGGAGTTGGATACCGAGATTTTATTCCGTAAACGGAAATCGATTCTCATCCTACCCGGGGGAGGCTATGACTACTGCTCCAAACGCGAAGGCGAACCGGTCGCTCACTATTTCTTATCCAAAGGCTATAATGCCTATGTTCTGGAATATTCAACCGCTCAACATAGCCAAAATACCCGCTTCCCCATTCAGCTTTTGGAAGCGATGGCGGCCCTGCATTTCATTAAACAAAATGCTAAAGACGATTTTGGTGATGCCACCGATGTTTCCGTGATTGGTTTCTCGGCAGGAGGGCATTTGGCGGGGTCCCTTGCTTTTATGGGCAACCTCGAGAAGTTTAAAAAACTTCTAGGCGTTCCTTTGAAAGATGATCTTTCCGTCAAAGCCTTGGTGCTCGGTTATCCGGTGGTCAGCGCGTTAGTGCCTACCCATGGCGGAAGTTTCAAAAATCTTGAATCCAAGGAATATCCCCGAAGCGAACTTTCGTTAGAGCGCTACATCACCCAAGACGCTCCGGCGATGTTCATTTTTGCCTCGAGCGATGATAATACGGTTCCAATCCAAAACACATTCGTTCTTTGTGAAGCGTATACCGCGCTTAAAAAGCCGTTTGAGGTACACATTTACGAAAAAGGGCCCCACGGATTTTCGTTGGCCAATGAACTTGTGTATGAAGACGCCCGTGCTCAAACGATCGAAAAAAACATTCCTCATTGGATTGACTTAGCCAACGACTTTATCAAACGGCAATGACGCCAACAGAATGCTGCTGACGATGTCGTGTCCACAGGCTAATTTTTCCGAAGGCCGGTTTCGGTGGCGACCTTTGACAATATCATTGAAGACGAACAATGAAAAACGACCGTATTTCGATGACGCTATGTAGTTATGTAGACGACAAAGAAATGTTAAAATTCGGGATATGGAGTTCTCAAAGAAAAACTAGAGGGGTGATCAACAAGTGCGCGCCGCTTGCTTATCCCAAAGAACTTTGAATGAGGTATTCAAATGAAACAGAATATAGACATATTTCAAGCCGGAATTGCTGAGATTTCAGAAGAATTCAACATCCCCGCGAAACAATTAACCTTAGCCGCGGAAACGCTGTGCTTGAAGAATCCAAAGCTCCTTTCCGAGAGCACGGAAGTGGAATTCTTCCATCGCCTGTTTGTTTCTTATAACTTACCGACTTCCAAACTTCCTCTTGCCAAATCCTCGTGCGTGAAAGACTTGGCGTATATGATTGACTGTTCACGGAACGCGGTTCCCAAAGTTTCCACGATCAAAAAATTCATCCGTCAATTAGCGGTATTGGGTTATAACACGTTGATGCTCTATCTGGAAGACACTTTTGAAGTTGACCAAGAACCATACTTCGGCTACCTTCGAGGACGTTTTTCGAAAGAAGAACTCAAAGAAATCGTCCATTACTCGGATATTTTCGGCATTGAAGTCGTTCCTTGCATTCAAACCCTCGCCCATTACAATCAACTTATTCGCTGGTATGAACACCTAAATGTCTTTGACATCGCAGATGTTCTCCTTGTGGGTTCGCCCCGTGTCAGGGAATTACTCGATCACGTGTTTAAAACGATCAGAGAGTGTTTTACGACTCATCGCCTCAATGTTGGCATGGATGAAGCCTATTTCATCGGACGCGGAAAATACTTGGACCAGCACGGCCAAGTCGACCGGTTCAACATCATGAAAGAGCAACTCGATCTGGTGAGTGAACTCAGCCAGAAATATGGGTTTAAACCCATGATGTGGTCCGACATGTTTTTCCGACTTGCCTATGACAATTATTATGAAACAAAGGCGGAATTGCCGTCAAAAATCATTGATTTAGTCAAAGGCCGGTTTGACGTTGTCTATTGGGATTACTACCATGTCGATCCCAGCCATTACGACCAAATGCTGAAGATTCATAAGCTCTTAAATACGAATGTTTATTTTGCCGCTGGGGTTTGGAAATGGTCTGGGTTCACCCCTGACAACCGTTTTGGTATTCGAACAATGACCGCAGGCATTGAAGCTTGCAAAAATAACGATATTCCCTTAGTCATCATGACCGGCTGGGGCGATAACGGTGCAGAAGCCTCTTTGTTTTCCATTCTTCCCGGCGTTGTCTATGCTAGCTTGGCACGAATGGACGGAATCGACATTGCTTCCGAAGCCGATTTCCTATTAAAGGTACTTTCCGGTGGTTTATCCATGGAAGAATTCATGAAAGTGGACTCAGGTAACCGAGCCATGATTCAGGACTTCCCCGACTTGACCAATGCGACCAATAAATCCATGACTTTTAATGATCCGCTTCTCGGAGTCATGGATTCCCTGGCTACTTTTGTCAAACCCGAATTGTTTGATCAATATGCCTTAATCCTCAATGCAAAAAAATACCATCAGTCTAAGTATGCTTATGTCTTTGAGACCCAGCAAAAACTTCTTTCATTCCTTGCCCTTAAAACCGATTTGGGTCTGAAACTTAGGAAAGCTTATCAAAGCAAAAACTCGACCGAGTTAAAAAAACTCGCGGATTCAATTCCTGAAATACTCTCTAGGCTGGACCAATTTTATGAAGCGTTCCGGTTTCAATGGAATTTTGAAAACAAACCGCATGGGTTCGATGTTCAGGATTTGCGTATCGGGGGTCTTCGCCAAAGACTTCTTTCGACCAAGCGCAAACTGGACGAGTATCTTGACGGACGCCTTGAAAAAGTGGATGAACTGGAAGAAGCAATTCTCGATTATATGGGCAACGGCAAAGAATATACCTTTGACCCCCGGAGCTTTGAACATCGTCTCCAACGAGTCTCCAGCGTGAATGTCAACGACTGATCATTTTCAACCGTGCTGTTCCCGATATCTCCTTGCTTTCGAAAGAGTCAAAGTCCCGCTTGCTTCAATTAGATGCTATCGGTCATGGCTTTTATTTCCATAGTAAGAAATTCTTTAAACGATACGATTGTGCCACGTCTTGTTATAATTGAAAAGGTGATTAAATGAAGGGTTTCAAAAACGCAAATATCTATGTCGAAAATGAAGGTGTCATGAAAACTTCTTTAACCTTTGAAAAGGGCATCATTCAATCCATTGGTCCTACCCACCAAAAAGGCTTGATCGAGCTACCAGAAAACGCCATTGTTGTTCCGGGATTCATCGATGAACACATCCATGGATGCCATGGGCATGATGTCATGGATGCGTCGAGTTCGGCTTTGGTTGACATTGCCAATCAGTTGCTTCAAGAAGGCGTGACCTATTTTTGTCCAACCACGATGTCCATGAGTCTTTCAGATATCAAGAAGGCATTGACCACGATTAACCATGTCAAAGAAAGCCAAACTTCCGGAGCCGAAATCATCGGCGTGCACTTGGAAGGCCCGTTTTTATCCGAAAAATTCTGTGGCGCTCAAGATCCACAGCATCTTCTTGATTGTGATGAAAAAACGCTCGTTGATCTCATTAAAACTTCGCGTTCTTCGATTCGTATCGTGACCTTTGCCACCGAACGGAACGGAATGTCGATTCTGCCCACGCTTAAAAAAGAACATATTACGCCTTCGCTCGGCCATTCCGATGCGACCGGCGAACAAGCTCACCTTGCCATTGAGGCCGGGGCCCGTTGCGCGACCCATTGCTATAATGCCATGCGGGGAATTCACCATCGCGATGTTGGTTTGCTGGGTGCCGTTATGCTTGATGATCGCGTCATGTGCGAACTGATTGCCGATTTAAAACACGTTTCTCCCGACGCGATTCGTTTGTTGTTTAAGAACAAAGGAAAAGACCGCGTCATTCTTGTGAGCGATTCGATGGAAGCCAAATACCTTCCCGACGGAGAATATGCGCTGGGCGGACAA
>CAZKHP010000016.1:0-14735 GCA_964552695.1 uncultured Staphylococcaceae bacterium
TTGAAACTTCGTGAACAGAGCTTGGAAAACCTTGTTTTCCGTCAAGCCTATTCCAACTTTTAATATTGGACTAAACCCCATCAATAATCAATAGATATTTTTATGCAATTATCTACGATAAAGCTCGAATTTGCCGTGCTTTTTTCCACGTCTTGAAAAACCATTAAAGGAAAAGAATGGCGTGTTATTAAGGGGCGGACTTTTTAAAGGTCTTCGGAAAATTGCATTCCCATTTTTGTGTAACTTATTTACTCACTTATCTATTTATTCTAATTTATTAACCCACTTTTAAGAAGGTGTGTCATTTTCTTCTACAATGCCGTTGAGGATACGTTTATGAACATCAAAAAATTCCGCGAACGCCGAGGCATTACCGCGACCAATATGGCCAAGATGCTGAACGTCGGTCGCAAGACTTACTACAACTATGAGAACGGGCGGACCGATCCATCGTTAAGGACCTTTGCCAAAATCTGCAAGATTCTCGAAATCTCGGCGGACGAAGCGCTTGAAATCAAAGGCGATGCGCTTTCTTTTGCCGAACCCAACGAAGATGAGCTTGAGACCATCCGAAAAGCCAAGGATATCCTCGAGCATTACTCCCATAAGAAAACCAAGTAAAAACGGAAACGAAAACGCAAGGCGAACCTTGCGTTTTTTGCTGTCTTAGATAAAGAGGGTAACGCCGGCTTGATCGCTTTCGGCCAAGTAGGTGGCGACTCCGGCAAAATCCACGCCATCGACAATTTCTTCTTTGCGGATGCCCATGATATCCATGCTCATCGTGCAGGCAATGAATTTGACACCGGCGGCTTTGGCGTTTTCAAATTGTGTTTCCAATAATGGAACATTCTTCTTTTTCATGACGCCTTTCATCATTTTGCTTCCGGCACCGCCGAAGTTCATCTTGGAAATCTTCATCTTCTTAGGACCACGCGGCATCATCCAGCCGAACATGCCTTCAACGAAGGATTTCTTGACTTTGACACGGTTGGAACGACGCAGTAAGTTTAAGCCCCAGAAGGTGCAGAATATCGTGACTTTTTTGCCCATCGCCGCGGAGCCTTGACCGATGATCATGGCTGCGAGCGCTTTGTCCATATCCCCGCTGAAGAGGACGATGGTCGTATTTTCATTGGAAGTTTGGACTTTGAATCCGGCAGCGGCGCGTGTGCCTTTTTGAACGATGGCGCGGTAGATGATGCCGTCTTTCTCGTTTTTCACGAGCGTATTTCCGGTATTCTCGCACCACTTTTCGATGTCGCGGGCAAAACCCGGATCGGTGGCTTCGACTTGAACCCGTTCGCCTTCTTGCATGGCGCAGATGGCTTTATAGGTTTGCATGATCGGGCCGGGGCATTGAAGTCCGCAGGCGTCGATCGAAAGTTTGACTTTGACTTCTTCGTTTTGAACCATAGGTTTGACCTCGCGATGTTCAGGGTTACCCATTGGGATTTCTTCCGTATGGGGTTTGAATGATTTAACGGCTTTGTAGAGCTTGACGCCACCGGCTAAGTTATAGAGTTTCGTATACCCGTAGGAACGAAGTACTTGAATCGCTAAGTAAGCCGTATGACCAACGTTGCAATACACGTACACTGGGGTGGCTTTATCTTGAGGGAGTTCCGCCATGCGTTGACGCAGTTCCGCCAGCGGCATGTTCTTTGCGCCTTCCAAATGGAATAAACCGAATTCCAAAGGAGTTCTGGCGTCGATGACCAACGCTCCGGATTTGAGGATGTCGTCGATTTGGTCGTAACGGACATAGTCGAAGACGCCTTCCAAAACGTTCGTCGCGACATATCCGGCAATGTTGACCGGATCTTTGGCCGATGAGAACGGAGGCGCGTAGCAAAGTTGCACATCCGGTAGGTCGTAAACGGAGAGTCCACCACGGATGGCGGTTGCGATAACATCGATGCGTTTGTCAACGCCTTCGCCGCCCACCGCTTGGGCACCTAGGATTTTGCCTTCAGGCGTAAAGAGTAATTTAATAAAGATATCTTGCGAGCCGGGGTAATAACCCGCATGCGATCCGCGGTTGACATAAATGAATTTATACGGAACGTTTTTCCGTTTGAGGATTTTTTCGTTATGGCCGGTCGAGGCGACGGTCAATTCAAAGACTTTGACGATGGAAGAACCGAGCGAACCGGAATAATGGACGTTTTTGCCACCAATGTGGTCAGCGACCAAACGGCCTTGACGGTTGGCGGGCCAAGCCAGCGCGATGGCGGTTTTGGTGCCGTCGACATAGTCGAAGACTTCCACGGCATCGCCGATGGCGTAAATATCTTCCACCACGGCATCGTTGGCGCTGTCGAGCGTTTGCATCGTCGGAGTGGTCAAAATATGACCTCTCGGGCCAACTTTCAAGCCGGCTTTGGAAGCAAGTTCGCTTTCAGGTTTGACGCCGATGCCCATGATGACCATATCGGCATGCAAAACGGTACCGCTTTTCAGGGTCAAGGTCTTGCCTTCATCGCTGAATTCACTGACAACATCGGAAAGGTAGAAGCGAACGCCGTGTTCGACCATTTCGTTTTGGGCGAGTTTGGCCATTTCAAAATCGAGCGGCGCTAATATTTGATCAGCCAAATCAACAATCGAAACTTTGACGCCGTCACCGATGAGGTTTTCGGCCATTTCCACGCCGATGAAGCCACCCCCGATGACCACCGCTGTTTGCGGATGGTTGTTGATGACGAAGTCTTTGATTTTATCGGTGTCCGGAATGTTTCTTAAAAGGAAGAGATTTTTGGCGGTTTCCAATCCCTTCGTCGGAACGACGATTGGCTTAGCGCCCGGAGAGAGAATGAGTTTATCGAAACTCTCTTCGTAAGTTTCCCCGGTCTTTACCTTTTTCACAAGCACGGTTTTCTTGGCCCGGTCAATGGAAAGCACCTCAGAAAAATTGCGCACATCGATGTTAAATTTGCTTTTCAAACCTTCGACGGATTCAACCAATAAACGTTGACGGTCTTTGATGACCCCGCCGATATAATAGGGTAAACCACAGTTGGCGAAGGATACGAATTCATCGCGTTCAAACATGATGATTTCGTGGTTCTCGCTCAGGCGACGTAAACGTGTGGCCGCAGTGGCTCCGCCGGCAACCCCGCCGACGATAATGATTTTGGACATAAAATTCCCTTCTTTCACATAAAGAATACATTAGCACAGCGAGTTTAGTACAGTGTCCCAAATGCACTCTCCTGTATAAACTTTGGGACTTATCAAGTTAACCTTTTCTCGCCGAGTTATTTTTGTTGCGTCCCCTTCGCATTAGAACGATACTTAAATAGGAACGATTGCTTAAAAAGCAACCGCCGAGATACCAAACATCCAAAGGTGAGCACCATGAAACTCGTTGATTTAAATGCAATGAATCGTCACGATGGGCCCTTTTATTTTGCCGTCGAAGAGCTCCTTGCCAAAACGATGAATGATGAGGATGAATACTTTTTCACGTGGATGATGGACCCCTGCGTCATCATTGGGCGGAACCAGGTTTTACAAAACGAAGTCAACGAGATTTTTATGAAGGAAAACGGCTTTCCCGTGTGGCGGCGGCCTTCCGGAGGAGGCGCCGTGTTTGCCGATCGGAATTGTGTGATGTTTTCGTTCATTACGTCCCACTACAACAACCAGATGGTCTTTGACACCTATTTAGGCAAGGTCGTCTCCGTTTTTAAGTTGATGGGTTTGAACGCCGAATTCACCGGCCGTAACGATTTGCTCGTCGACGGAATGAAGTTCTCCGGAAATTCCTTTTATCGTTACAAAAACCATGTCGTTTTGCATGGTTCGATTTTGTTCGACGTCAACATCGAAAATTTGGTCAAAGCGATTACACCCAGCGATGAAAAACTCATCAGCAAAGGCATTGCCAGCGTGCGTCAACGGGTCACCAACATCAAGGAAAAACTCCCGTACGACAAATTCGGCATGATTGATTTCATGTCATCTCGTCTATGTTCCGAAAAAATAACGCTCTCTTCCGAACAATTAAAGGAAGTTCTTACTTTAAGTAAGCGTTATGCATCCAAAGAATGGATTTACGGCAAGAACCCGCCCTACACGATGATTAGAAAGAAGAAATATCCCGCCGGGAATATCGAACTTCATTTGGATATCAAAGAAGGAAAAATCCATGGACTCCATTGGTTTGGTGACTATTTCACCTTACAATCTTTGGACGAATTGACTACACTATTAATAGATAAACCTTATGACAAAAACCAACTGAGCGATGTTCTTCGAAACATCGATGTCTCCCAATTCATCTTTCGCTTCACCACCGAAGAGCTCTTAGATTTGCTCTTTTAGAAAGGAACTTATGGAAAACATCAAAGAGACGATGCTGCACGAACGACACCTTAAACTCGGTGCCAAAATGTCTCCCTTCGCCGGGTTTGACATGCCCATCGAATACGCGGGCATCACCCAAGAACACGAGGCGGTCCGCCACAAAGCAGGTTTGTTCGATGTCTCGCACATGGGCGAAATCCGCATCAAAGGACCCGATGCCATGCCGTTTGTGGACTACCTCGGTACCAACCGCATCACCGGGGTCGAATTCGGACGCGTGATGTATACAATTTTATGTACACCCGAAGGTGGAGTTATCGATGACCTGTTCATTTACAAACTCGACTACACGGAAATTTTACTCGTCGTCAATGCGTCGAACATTGCCGTCGACTATGCTTGGCTTTTGGCCAACAAAAAAGGATTCGACGTTGAAATTACCAACGAATCCGACGATTGGGGCGAGATTGCTTTGCAAGGGCCCTTGTCGGCATCGGTTTTAGAACCGATTTTGAAAATGAACTTCAGCGATCTCTACTTCATGCGCTTCCGCGTCATTGAATACGATCGGAAAAAGGTCATTCTGTCGCGTTCCGGTTATACCGGGGAAGATGGATTCGAGCTTTATGGGAAAACCAAAATCATCGCCGAACTTTGGGACAAAATTCTGGAAAACCCGAATGTCAGCCCCTGCGGTCTCGGTTGCCGTGATACGCTCCGCTTTGAAGCCGGATTACCGCTTTACGGACACGAAATGTCCCGCGAGATTTCCCCGCTTGAAGCCGGTTCCGGATTTGCTGTGAAACTGGATAAAAACTTCATCGGCAGAGATGCTCTGCAAGCCCAAAAAGACCAAGGACTCCCCCGCACCTTAGTGGGTCTGGAGCTCATTGATAAAGGCATCGCCCGCGGCGGTTATGAAGTTTATAAAAACGGCGTGACAATCGGCGTTGTGACCACCGGCTACTTATTACCCGGACGCGACCATGCCTTAGCGCTTGCCCTACTCACCACCTCGGAAGCCGTTATGGATTCCGTCGTCGATATCCAAATCCGCGGCAAGAACGTGGCGGCCAAAGTCCGTGACTTCGCCTTCTTCCACAAAAATTACTATCGGAAGACACTCTAAAGGAGAGAAAAAATATGTCCATCATCAATCAAGAAGTCGTCTACGCGCCCAGCCACGAATGGGCCAAAGTACAAGGCAGTGAAGCCACCATCGGTATTTCCGACTTTGCGCAACACGCTTTAGGTTCCGTCGTCTTCGTCGATCTGCCTTCCGTCGGTCAACGCTTCAATGCCGGCCAAGAATTCGGTGCCGTCGAAAGCGTCAAAGCCGCTTCGGAACTCTTCCTCCCGTTATCCGGTGAAATCATCGCCGTCAACGAGGAACTCAGCGACAAACCGGAACTCCTCAACAGCGCCCCTTATGCTTCCTGGATCGTGAAAATCAAACTCAGCCATCCGGAAGAAGTTAAAAAACTGTTAAAACCCGAAGAATACGCCAAAATCGCCAAATAAAGGAGGGATACTATGTTCAAATACTTCCCGCATACCCCCGAAGACCTTGCGGCGATGCTTGAAAGAGTCGGTGCCAAAAGCATCGATGATTTGTTCGTGGACATTCCCAAATCCATCCGCTACAAAAAGGATTACAAAGTCCCCGAAAGCATGTCCGAAATGGAAATTCGGGCGCATATGCAAGCGTTGGCCGATGCCAATGAGCGCCTTGTCGTTTTCCGTGGTGCCGGAGCGTATGACCACGAAACGCCGAGCATCATCAAACCCTTAATTTCCAGACAAGAATTTTTAACTTCATACACTCCGTATCAACCCGAAATCTCGCAAGGCACGCTGCAGTATATTTTCGAATACCAAAGCATGATCTGCGAACTCACCGGAATGGATGTCAGCAATGCTTCGATGTACGACGGTGCAACTGCCACTGCCGAAGCTTTGTTCATGGCCCAAGCCGCCACCAAATCTTCGCGCATGTTAGTCTCGGATCTCGTCAACCCCGAAGTGATCAATGTCGTAGAAACCTACGCCCACTTCCGAGGTCTTCACATTGAAAAAGTGCGAAGCGTCAACGGGACGTTGGACCGAAACCATCTCAAAGATTTACTCGATGACGGCCCCGCTTCCTTGCTTGTACAATACCCCAACTATCTTGGTATCGTCGAAGATTTCAGTGAAGTCGCTCAACTCGTTCACGAACACCAAGGCTTATTCATCATGAACGCCAACCCCAGTTTACTGAGTGTTTTGAAGACACCCCGTGAACAAGGCGCCGATATCGCCGTGGGTGATGGTCAACCCTTAGGCATCCCGCTCAGTTTCGGCGGTCCTTACTTCGGTTATTTAACCACCACGACCCCCTTGGTCCGAAAGATGCCGGGACGCATTGTCGGCATGACCAAAGACGTCGACGGCAAACGCGCGTTCGTGTTGACCCTGCAAGCCAGAGAACAACACATCCGCCGCGAAAAAGCGAATTCCAATATTTGTTCCAACCAATCCTTGATGGCCTTATTCGCCACGATTTACGTCGCCGCCTTAGGCAAACAAGGGATGATCGACGTCAATACCCGGTGCATCCAAGCGACGCACGACCTCTATGACCGTTTGATCAAAACCGGCGCTTTCCATCCGGCTTTCGACGCTCCGTTTGCCCATGAAGCTGTGTTGCTCAGCTCTTTAGACCTCAATAAACTCAACGACCGTTTATTGAAGAAAGGCATGCTCGGCGGACTTCCCGTCAAGTTGCCCGACAGCAAAAAAACGGGATGGTTGTTCTCCGTCAGTGAACGAAGAACACCGGCGCAAATCGACGCGCTCGTCCAAGAAGTGGAGATGATGGCACATGAAGTACTATAACACCCTCATTTTCGAACTTTCCAAATCCGGCCGTATCGGTTATTCGCTCCCGAAAAATCCGTATGCCAAAAATACGTTGGATAAATTGCTGCCCAAAGAGCTGTTAAGAAACGAAGCGGCAGCGCTACCGGAAGTCAGCGAACTGGATATCGTCCGCCACTACACGAATGTGTCACAAAAGAATTTCGGCGTGGAAACCGGCTTTTATCCGCTGGGTTCCTGCACCATGAAGTACAATCCCAAAATCAACGAAGAAATCGCCTTTTTGCCGGGATTTACCGATATCCACCCCTTACAACCGTTATCCACCATTCAAGGTGTGCTTCGCATCTATGACGAAACCGCCCGTATGCTTTCGGATATTTCCGGTTTGGCCGAATTTACCTTGAACCCGTTTGCAGGGGCTCATGGCGAACTCACCGGGTTGATGATCATGAAGGCCTACCACGAAAAACGCCAAGATTTCAAGCGCACGAAAGTGATTGTTCCCGATAGCGCCCACGGCACCAACCCCGCCAGCGCAACCGTTGCGGGATTTGAAACCATCGTCATCGGTTCTACCGCTGACGGCCGGGTCAACTTAGAATCGTTGAAAGCCGCTTTGTCCGATGAAGTCGCAGGTATCATGCTGACCAACCCCAATACGTTGGGATTATTTGAACGCGACATCGTTGAAATTGCCCGTTTGGTCCACCAAGCCGGGGGTCTGCTTTATTACGATGGTGCCAACCTCAATGCGCTTTTAGGTCAAGTACGGCCGGGCGACATGGGCTTTGACATCATGCACATCAACTTACACAAAACGTTCTCCACGCCGCACGGTGGCGGCGGGCCGGGCTCGGGTCCGGTCGGTGTCTGTAAAGGCCTTGTGGAATTCTTGCCTAATCCGCGGATCGTCAAGCATTCGGATTACTACACCATCGAAGATTCCGGCAAAGCCATTGGCCAAATCAGTCACTTCTATGGAAACTTCCTCAACGTCGTCCGTGCTTACACCTACTTGCTCACTTTAGGGAAAGAAAACCTTAAAGCCGTCGGTGGCTTAGCCGTTTTGAACGCCAACTACGTGAAAGAATCGCTCAAGGATGTTTACGAACTTCCGATCGGCAGCTTCTGCATGCACGAGTTCGTGTTTAACGGGCTCAAAGATAAGAGCACCGATGTCCATACCTTGGATATCGCCAAACGCTTGCTCGATTACGGTGTCCACGCGCCGACGATTTACTTCCCGATGTTATTCGAACAATCCATCATGATTGAACCGACCGAAGTCGAATCCAAAGAAACGCTCGATCATTTCATCGCCATGATGCGTACCGTCGCTCAAGAAGCCAAAGAAAATCCCGAAATGGTGAAAAGCGCGCCGCATACGACGCCGGTTCGCCGTTTGGATGAAGTCACGGCGGCCAGAACGCCGATATTGACCTATAAGGATGCGATCAAACATGGTTGATTTACTGATTATCGGAGCGGGCCCCGGAGGCTATGAAGCCGCCTTAGAAGCCCGAAAACACGGCTTGTCCGTGACAATGTTCGACGAACGCCCCGCCGGAGGCACCTGCCTTTGGGTGGGGTGCATTCCCTCGAAAGCGATGCACCACGTCGCCGAAAATTATCGGGGCATTGCCCAACTTCAAGCGTTAGGACAACCCATCACGGTGGGACCGGTCGATCTCAAGGCGTTGTGGGCTCAAAAAAATAACGCCGTTCATACCCTAGCCGGCGATGTTTCTTCGCTTTTACAAAACGCAGGCGTCGAAGTCAAGTTGGGTCATGCCCAATTAACCGACGACCACCACATCCTTTGCAATGGCGTCTTGTACGAAGGCAAAAACATCCTTCTTGCTTCGGGTTCGTTCCCGTTCATGCCGCCGATCAATGGCATCAATCTTCCCGGCGTCCTCGATTCCAACCACCTCTTATCACTTCAAACGCTGCCCGCCTCTCTCATCGTTGTCGGGGGCGGTTATATCGGCCTCGAATGGGCCTTCATCTTACGTTCATTCGGGGTGAAAGTAACCATCATCGAGGTGTTGCCGAGTTTGTTGACGATTGCCGACGAAGATGTATCCAAACGCATTCTCGTTTTTGCCAAAAAAGAAGGCATTGAAGTTTTACTTAATGTTCAAATCGGCAGTTTCGAAAAAACCGAGACGGGCATGAAAGTGAATCTTACCAGTGATCCCGGACGCGTGTTAGAAGCCGAAAAAATCCTGGTGGCCACCGGAAGAAGACCTCGGGTCGAAGGCTTGGGCTTAGACAAAGCCGGCGTGCAATACTCGCCGCGCGGAATTGTCGTCAATGCTTTAAAACAAACCTCTGTTCCTCATATTTACGCGGTCGGCGATTGCATCGGTAATCCAATGCTGGCGCACAAGGCCTCGTTCGAAGGACGCCAAGTCGCCATGCATCTGGCGGGTATTGAGTTTCAACCCGATTATTCCGCCATTCCTGCCGCCGTGTTCACCTTCCCGGAAATTGCCTCGGTGGGATTAACCGAAGCCGATGTCCGCGCCAAAGGCATCGCCTATGAAACCAAACGGATTCCTTTACGAGCCAACTGCAAAGCGGTCGCCTCGGATCAAACGGATGGTTTCTTCAAGATTATCTATGATGCGAACAAGGTACTCTTAGGCGCTCACCTCATGGCCCCGCAAGCCAGCGTCATCATGCACGAAGTCGCCATTCTGTTCCACGCGAAAAAACCGTTGACCGAATGGAAAAATGTGATTCACGCCCATCCGACACTCAGTGAAATCGTTCAAACGATGCTCCAAAGTTTATAAGAAGAAAGGGACTTATGTCCCTTTTTTTCGTGTCTTTTTAGTCGCCGTCGGTAATCAGGAAGTTTTTGAACTGCCAGACATCGGATTCATCGATTTGCGGCGCGTTATAGCATTTGAAGTGGTTCTTATAATTCAATAACGGGGTCCAATCATAGGCTTGCGAAATCCATTCGCCCAAATAGGGTTTGGAAATACCCAAAACAAATTCATGCGGTAAATCCTCCGGCGTGCAGAAACCTTCGCGCGGATGGAGAATCATCCAGCTGGAAGCGGCAACGACGGAGATGGCCACCTGCATCGTGGTCGCATTTTGGTGCGGAATCAAACGGCGGGATTCTTCGATGCTCAGATTGGATCCGACCCACCACGATTTGTAGGGATGGCCCATGATCAACGCGCCGAGGATATCGTTTCCGGAGATGATGTCATCGCCCATAATCCGGATGTTATCTTGCAGGACATAGTCGTTCCCGCGGAGTTCATTGAGCGAGGCGATGGCGCCATCGCACGGGCAATAGGCATAGTGAACGGTCGGACGGTAAACGGCTTTTCCGTTTTTCCAGACAGTCAAGCGGTCCGAAAGCGTAAAGGCTTCGCCGTGACGGACGATCATGCCGTTGATTTGATATCCGGGAACGTACGAGGTCACCCAGGTATTGATGCCCATACGGGCCAAGCAGATTTGGTTTTTGGGCCCGTCTTTGTGTTCGCAGGCCAAGGAGGGAAGTTCTTTTTCATGCGTCCCCCACCCCAGCTCGGAGGTCGTTGTTCCTTCTTCGCGGAAGCCTTCGACGCTCCAGGTGTTCACGAATTCATTGACCTTTTTGGGATCCGACGAGATTTGGGTATCGCGTTCGCTGACGTGAATGACTTTGACGCCTTCAAGGTGCGCCAATTCGTTGAACGCTTGTTTTTGCATCAGTTCTTTGGCTTTTTTGGCGTCTTTTTCGTTAAATAAATGATCGGCGAGCATACGTTCGGCAATGTCAAGTAAGCCTTGCTTCACAAAATGTGAGATCAAACCCGGATTGGCACCGTGTTCGACAATGCAGGTTGGGCCTTTTTCACTCCAAGAGGCCACCATTTTACGGAGTCCCATGTGGCGATGATAAAGCGTTCTTTGCGTCGGCGAGACGAGATAATCCGTGTCATACGGGTTCCAAAGTTCGACCGAGGTATTGATATAAAGGACGTCATGGAAATGGCACCATGAAATAATGTCTTCGGCGCCGATATTCCAGGCTAAATCAATCAATAAATCGCCTTTCGAAAGATGGGCACTGAGAATTGTGTCCATGTTTTCCGGCGTAATTTTCAATTGTTTATAGGTCAAGCCTTGCTTAACGAATGGCTTTAGTTTTTCTTCTTTATCTTCGAAATCGATGACGGTAATGTGACTTGGCGGACACTGTATTTCTTTCAGGAGTATGGGTAATGTACATTGCGCAACCCCTCCGAAACCTACCATTAAAATCTTCCCACCGAATTTGACCATAGAATCACTGCCTTTCCTGCTACCTCGGTAGCTCCCCTTTTTGGAAATAACCCCGCGCTTTGGCAAGGGTGTTCTTCCATAAAAGCGTAAGCCTTCCATATAAAAAAAACACCCCCCTAAGGAGCGCTTTTTTAGACACTGTCTAGTTGTTGAATAAAGCCGGATTGTTTTATCGGATTTCGTTGAAGAAATAGGACTGCAGCAAATAGATCTCATGATGGACTTGAGCCAGTTTATAAAGATGGTTTTTTAATGAAGGCAAAGAAGTCCCGGTGTTTTTAAATTCTTCCAACAATTTTTCAAACCTGCGTCGTTCGGTCTCGGTCGCACATGTTTTGAAATAACCCCAAATATGTTCCAGGGCGTTGACTTCATGACCAAAGTCGGAAGGGGTATTGAGAGCTTCATCGACCAGACGATAGAAGATTTCGACCGGATAGCTTCGTTTGTCGTTGAGAAGCGTTCGGATTAATTGATAATTCTTCGGTGATTTGGCCAAAACGAGATATTTATATCTCGCCCATTCGTTTTCAAGATGGATGATTTTTTGATCCGCGCGAAAAGCATTATGGCATTTGAGCGCCGAAATATTCTTATCTTTGACCTCTAACATAAAATCGAGGTCGGTTCTGCCAAGGTTTTTGACATAGCGGACAAACTCATCCAAATCAATTGTCGCTGAATGGGCCCCCGGATGCTTGGTTGGATCTTGCTGCGAATAGTGGGTCTTTTGTCTTCCGTCAGCCTCTTTCCATGTGTTCTTGGCGCGGTTAACCCAATAGGAAACCGGCTCATTTCTCTCTGGCGAGGGATTGACGGCATCATGCAAATTATCGTACACCACTGGAATGCCTAAGCTTTCTCCGAGAGTGAGCACTTCTTCAATCGTATAGACACGATCATCATTTTCGATGACTAAGTGTTTTTTGATTTTGTCGCTGAGTTTGACATAGTTGGTTTTGAAACGCTCCATGGCTTGGACTTTGTCGCCATAGGCACCCCCGACATGGAGGATGATTTTACTGGTTTGGCCACACCCCAAAAGTTCCAAAACCGTCGCGTGATAATCCAAATCTTCGATTGCTTTTGCGACCACGGTTTCATCAGGGGAGTTCAAGACCGTATATTGGCCCGGATGCATCGAGACGCGTTGGTGGGTTTTTCTTATTTTTGTGCCAATCCTTGCGAAATGTTCTTGGAACATCGTCGGCCACGGAAGGCGATTCGCCGGCAAAGTCGCCAACGGAATCAAATCGGAGGTAATGCGAAAAAGACGGATGCCGTTTTTGCCGTTATAATCGATGATGGCTTCCAAAGCGTTGAGGTTGTGGGTGATGATGGCTTCGAGTTTTTCGGGTGTCGCGGTTTTAAGCGTCAGTGTTTTAAACTGCGTGCCTTCAACCCCGACGGTCAAGCAGGCATACCCGATATTGGGGACAATTTTTTCTTCGCGCATAAGGCATCCTCCTTAGACTAATCCTATCATAACGATAGGATGGCTTTGAGTCCGGTGCTTGAAAATCTAAAAATAGAAGATGATATTTCCGTTTGTAAACAAACGCAATATACCCTATAATTGACTAGCAAAGGAAATTAATACCATGAAAGATACTTTTAAACTGATCTTCTCCTCACTCTTCAAAAACGATGCGGCCATCGAAGGCCGTAAAAAACCTTGGTTCATCGCCCTCATCATCTTCTTGTTGTCCACCGTTTTGGCTGTCATTCCGATGACCGTCAGCGTGGCCAGAACCACCGGCGCGGATTTCTTCAACAGCACGCTTTATTCGTATGAAGTGGGCGTCCAAAAGTTTTCCGAGACGTTGGATGAACAAGGCGTCGATGTCGCCATTGGCACCAACACCGAAGGCCTCCACATTTTGACCTTAGCCGGAGACTGGTCCACCGTGGCCAAAGCCGGCGAAGATTACTACGAATATGTGAACCCCACCACGACACACACCGTGCTCCGCGTTTACGTGCAAGACACCAAGACCACCACAGAAACCGAAGAGTTCGTCACCGCTCTGTTAGCGCTTGAAAATTCCGAAGAAACTCCCAACCTTGAAATTACTTCGTTCTTAGTGCTTGGCCACCGCGCGATGTATTCCTACCTCTACAACCCCGCGGGTGTCGCCGATGGAACGGTTGCCGGATCGGGCTATACCGCCAGTTACAAAGGCAACTATACCAACGTCGAAGTCGGAACCAACCTCCGCAACTTTGCCAAATACGATGTCTCCGGCGATGTCATCCCGGCACCGACCGAAGCCAACTATGCCGCCTACCAAGCCAAAGTCATGGCCAACTGGGAAAAGCTTTACGATAACGCTTATTCCGAAATCAAAGACACGATGCTCTGGACCACTTCCGGCATCATGCTCGGCGTCGATGCCATCATCGGTATCTTCATGATGTTGATGATCTTCATCTTGACCCGCGGCAAGAACAACCCCAACCACACCTTCACCTTCTTGGATTCCATCAAGATCGGTGCCTGGGCAATGCTCTCCCCCGCGCTCATCTCGCTCATTCTCGGCTTCCTGTTCACCAGCTACGCCTCGATGATCTTCGTGATGACCATCGGTTTACGGATTATGTGGATGAGCATGAAGAGCTTACGCCCCATGCCCGCCGCTCCCCAACAACCCGTTCGCAAGTAACTAAAAACCCCGAAGCAAATTCGGGGTTTTCTTTTACGCTTTTTTGGATTTTGGGAAATACATGAACCATTTCCCGAAGTCTTTGAATCCGAGGCGGTGATAAATCGAGGCCGCTTTGGGATTCTCAAAGAAGAGAATCGGCGTGATTTTGTGTTCCAACAAGAACGAACACAGACGTCCCACCACGGCGGTCGCATAACCTTTGTTGCGACATTCGGGCAACGTGAACACGCCGCCGATCATCGCGGATACGCTGGACATGGCCGAGGTGTTGGCATTGGCTACGACCCGATTGTTTTCTTTGATGATAAAGTGAAAGTTTTCTCTGTTTTGAAGACGTTTTTGATAGATGGGCGTTTCCGCATCCGGATCAATCAGCCGGTAATCCGCAAATTCGCGGATCGAACAGAGGGATTCCACAATGGCGCGGGCATCTTCAGGTGTGGCTATACGAACCAAAGAAGAATCTTGAAACGCTTGAATCTTGGTCATCTTGGCCATATCGCAATCTTTAATCAAACAGGCCGGATCAAAGACCGATTGCATTTTTTCAAACACCTTTTCGCCACAACTGAAACAGTCCACGTCATAGCGTTGGATGTA
>CAZKHP010000017.1:0-11588 GCA_964552695.1 uncultured Staphylococcaceae bacterium
CACAAGAAAGAAATCATCAAGACGTGGTCACGTCGATCCACGATCTTCCCATCATTTGTCGAACATACCTTCGCCGTCTATAACGGACGCGAACACATTACCGTCTATGTCACCGAAGACATGGTCGGCCACAAGCTCGGCGAATTCTCCCCGACCCGCAAGTACACCGGACACACCGGTCACACGGCCGAGGACAAGGCTGCCACGGCTGAAGCCGCCAGCACGGCCGGTAAATAAGGAGTAACGGAACATGAAAGCAACGCAAGCTGTCGCCATCGCCCGTTCGATCCGCATTACCCCGCGCAAGGTCCGCTTAGTCATCGACCTCGTCCGCGGTAAAGACGTCAAGGTTGCCTTAGGCATCCTGGCCAACGTCAATCGTGCGGCTTCGCCCGTGGTCATCAAACTCATTAAGAGTGCCGCGGCCAACGCCATCAACAACCACGAGATGGAAGAAGCCAAATTATACGTCGCCGAGATTTACGCCTGTGACGCCACCCGCATGAAACGTTTCCTGCCGCGCGCCAAAGGCTCTGCCTCGGGTTTGATTAAAAGAGCCTCGCACATCACGTGCGTGGTGAAAGAAAGATAAGGAGGAAGCACAATTATGGGTCATAAAGTTAATCCCGTGGGTTTCCGGATCGGCATCAATCGCGACTGGAACTCCAGATGGTACGCTAACAATCAAGAATACGCTTCTTTCTTACAAGAAGACCTCAAAATCCGTAAGTTCCTCGGTGAAGCCCTCAAGGCTGCCTTGCTCTCGCACATCGAAATCGAACGGATCAAGACCGATAAAGGCCACGCCGTCACCATCCTCGTGTTCGTCGCCCGTCCGGGTGTCGTCATCGGACAAGACGGAGCCAACATCGAAAAGATCAAAAAGTCCTTGGCCAAAATCGTCAAGACCGGAACCCTTCGCATTGACGTCGTCGAAGTGAAGAACCCGGATCTCGATGCGGTGCTTGTCGCGCAATCGATTGCTACGCAACTCGAAGAACGCGCCTCGTTCCGTACCGCGCAAAAGAAAGCGATCCAACGCGTTCGCAAAGCCGGTGCCAAAGGCTGCCGTACGCTCGTCTCCGGCCGTTTAGCCGGTGCTGATATCGCCCGTAAGGAAGGCTATAAGGATGGAATCATTCCTCTTCATACCCTTCGTTCCGACATCGATTTCGGTTTGGCCGAAGCCCACACGACCTATGGTCGTTTAGGCGTCAAGGTCTGGATTTGCCGCGGTGAAATCCTGCCGGCGCGCAAAGTCGTCGCGTCCGCTCCAGTCGAGAATAAAGGAGAGTAGTCGCCATGTTACAACCAAAGAGAGTCAAATATCGTCGTCCTCACGGCATCAAATATGAGGGATTGTCCAAAGCCGGTACCGAAGTCAGCTTCGGCGAATATGGCCTTCAAGCCATTTCCGGTAACTGGATTACCAGCCGTCAAATCGAAGCGGCCCGTATTGTCTTGGCCCGTTACACCAAACGTTCCGGCCAAATCTGGACCCGCATTTATCCGCATTTAGCGAAAACCAAGAAACCCGCCGAAGTCCGGATGGGTTCCGGCAAAGGTTCGCCGGAGTCTTGGGTGGCCGTCGTTAAGACCGGCCGGGTGATGTTCGAAATCGGAGGCGTTTCTGCTGCCGATGCCAAAGAGGCATTGCGCTTAGCGGCCTACAAACTTCCGATCAAATCGCGCATCATCGCCAAGGAAGGAAAAGGTGAATAACGATGAAGTTAAGCGAAATCCGTGAAATGAACCTCACGCAACTCAACGAAAAAGTTTACGCCTTGAAAGAAGAGCTCTTCAACCTTCGCCGCAAACAAGCCGTCGGTCAACTCGAAAAAGGCAAAGAAATCACGAACATCCGTAAGGATATCGCACGCATCTACACCGTCATTCGCGAACGCGAACTCGGTGTGAGCAAATAGGGAGGATTAAAACATGGAAGAAAGAAACAACCGCCACGTCTTTACGGGCGTCGTCGTCTCCGACAAGATGGCCAAAACCATCATCGTTTTAGTCGAAACCCACAAAAAACACACCAAATACGAAAAACGCGTTAAATACGGCAAGAAATACGTTGCCCACGATGAACTCGGAGTCGCCCACATCGGTGATACCGTCGAAATCATGGAAACCCGTCCGCTCAGCGCCACCAAACGGTACCGCTTAGTGAACGTCGTCAAGAAAGCCGTTTCTAGCGTCGAGCTTAAGGAGGGCGAATAATCATGGTTCAAAACGAAACCAACCTGGTCGTCGCTGATAACTCCGGCGCCCGGTTCGTCCGCATCTTCCGTCTTTACGGCGGCAGCACGCGCAAAGTTTCCTCCGTCGGCGACATCGTCTTATGCGCCGTCAAGGATGCCATCCCGAATGGCAAAGTCAAGAAGGGCGAAGTCGTCAAAGGCGTCATCGTCCGTACCAAAAAAGCGATTCACCGCGCAGACGGTTCAACCGTCTCGTTCGATGATAATGCCATCGTCTTGTTAAACGAAGATGGCACCCCGCGCGGAACCCGCGTCTTCGGACCGGTGGCCCGCGAACTCCGTGATAAGGGCGAAGGATTCATGAAGATCATCTCGCTCGCGACGGAAGTCCTGTAGGAGGTCACCCCATGAAACTCAAAAAAGGCGATAAGGTCATTATCATCGCCGGCGCCGACAAGGGCAAAACCGGAACCGTTCAAAAGGTTCACGCGAAAGTCAACAAAGTCGTCGTCGAAGGCGTTAACGTCCGCAAGAAACACAAGAAGCCGACCCAAAAGAATCCCGATGGCGCGATCTTAGATATCTACGCCCCGATCGATGCTTCCAACGTCGCGCTCATTGATCCGAAAACCAAAAAGGCCACTCGTGCCAAAATCGAGTTCGTTACGGGAAAAGACAAAAAGGTCACCAAAGTCCGTGTCACCCGCGACGGAAAAAGTAAGTTAGACTAGGAGGTCGCATCATGGCAGAAGAAATCAAGAAACCCGCCGCTGAAAAGCCGGCGAAACAAGAAGCGGCCCCGAAAGCCAAAGCCGAGAAAACGGCCAAGGTCGAAAAAGCCGCAGTGGTGGAAGCTCCCAAAGCCCCCAACCGCTTAAAAGTCCGTTATCACCAAGAAATCGTCCCGGCGCTCATGGCGAAGTTCAAATACACTTCGATCATGGAAGTTCCCGGACTTGAAAAAATCGTCCTCAACGTCGGCGTCGGCGATGCCACGCAAAACAGCAAGCTTCTCGATGACTCGGTTCGCGAACTCGGTGAAATCACCGGTCAAAAACCCATCATCACGAAAGCCAAAAAGTCCGTCGCGAGTTTCAAACTCCGCGAAGGCCAAGCGATTGGTTGCAAGGTTACGCTCCGCGGCGTTCGTATGTACGAATTCCTCGATAAGTTGATGAGCATCGCGCTCCCGCGCGTTCGCGACTTCCGCGGTATTTCCAAGAACTCCTTCGATGGTCACGGCAATTACACCTTGGGCATCAAGGAACAATTGATTTTCCCGGAAATCAACTTCGACAAAGTCAATAAGATCAGAGGTATGGACATCGTCATCGTCACCACGGCGAAAAACGATGAAGAAGCCTTCGCGCTGTTAAGCGCCATCGGCTTACCCTTCCATAAATAAAGGAGACCGAAACAATGGCGAAAACATCACTCAAGGTCCGCTGCGCGCGGCCCAAGAAGTACAAAGTCCAAGAATACACCCGCTGCGAACGCTGCGGTCGTCCTCACTCGGTCTATCAAAAATTCCATTTGTGCCGTATCTGCTTACGCGAACTCGCTTACAAAGGCGAAATCCCGGGCATGAAAAAGGCCAGCTGGTAAGGAGGTAAAGAAACATATGGTTATGACAGATCCCATCGCCGATATGCTCACGCGTATCCGCAACGCTAACTTGCTTCGTAACGAAACCGTCTCGATGCCTTCCTCGACCTTAAAAGTCCGGATCGCCGAGATTCTCAAAGACGAAGGCTTCATCGTTGATTACAAAGTCAGCGGCGAAGTGAAGAAAGAACTCACCATCACGCTGAAATACGCTGAAGGCACCCGTGTCATCAGCGGTTTAAAGAAAATCAGCAAACCCGGTTTGCGCGTTCACGTCCAAGCCGACAATTTACCCCGTGTCTTAAAAGGACTGGGAATTGCAATCATTTCCACATCCAAGGGAGTTATGAGCGATCAAAAAGCCCGCGCTTTAGGCGTCGGCGGCGAAGTCATCGCTTATATCTGGTAGGAGGTTACCATGTCACGTATCGGTAATAAAGTCATCCCCATTCCCGCGGGCGTCACCATCACTCAAAAAGATGGCATCGTCACGGTGAAGGGACCCAAAGGCTCCTTGGACGTCGCACTTGAAAGCGGCTGCACCGTCGAACTCGACGCCGGCCACGTTCATGTCAAACGTCCCAATGACGACCAACAAACCCGCGAAAATCACGGCACTGTCCGTGCCTTAATCCACAACGCCATCGTCGGCGTGACCGTCGGCTTCAAGAAACAACTTGAAATCGTCGGTATCGGTTTCAAAGGTCAACTTCAAGGCCAAAACCTGTTGCTCAACATCGGTTACAGCCACGACATCGTCATCGTCCCCGATAAGGGTGCCAAGATCGTCGTCGTCGACCCGACCAACATCACGGTCGAAGGCGCTGACCGTCAAGCCGTCGGTCAAACCGCGGCCCGCATTCGCGCCTGCCGCGAACCGGAACCTTATCAAGGCAAAGGTATTAAATACAAAGGCGAGCATATCATCCGCAAGGAAGGTAAGCGCGCTGGTAAGAAATAAAGCGTAGGAAAGGAGAAACATCATGATCATTAAAGAAAGCCGTAACGTCGTCCGTCAACGCCGTCACGTTCGTATCCGGGCCAAGATTTCTGGCACTGCCACTTGCCCGCGTTTAAGTGTCTACCGTTCCAACGCTAACATTTCCGCCCAACTCATCGACGATGAAAAGGGCGTTACCTTGGTCGCCAGCAGCTCCGTCGCCCTCAAGTTAGCCAAAGGCGGAAACGTCGAAGCTTCTGTCAAAGTGGGCACCGACATCGCTGAAAAAGCGCTTGCCGCCGGCATCAAGACTGTAGTCTTTGACCGTAGTGGTTATCTCTACCACGGCCGTATCGAAGCGTTAGCCAATGCCGCGCGTAAAGCCGGCTTGGTCTTCTAGGAGGACTCACCATGGCAGAAGAAAAAGTAGTTACTGCTCCGGCCGCTGCCGAAGCTAAACCTCAAGCGGCTCGTCCGCAACCCGGTGCCCGTCCGGCATCCGGCGCCCGCCCCCAAGGTGACCGTCGTCCTTCCGGCGATCGTCCCCGTGGTCCGCGTCGCGAACGCGAGGTCAAAGAATACGAAGAACGCGTGGTTTCCATCAACCGCGTCAGCAAAACCGTCAAAGGCGGACGTCACTTGCGCTTTGCCGCAGTCGTCGTCATCGGTGACGGCAAGGGCCAATATGGTTTCGGAACCGGTAAAGCCGGCGAAGTCCCCGATGCTATCAAGAAAGCTCTTGAAAACGCCAAAAAGAAACTTTACAAGATTTCGCTCGCGAAGGGCGACACCATCTCGCATGAGATCATTGGTCAATTCGGAGCTTGCAGCGTTTTCCTTAAACCCGCTCCCGAAGGTACCGGAATTATTGCCGGTGGACCTGTTCGCGCCATCCTTGAATTGGCCGGCGTGAAAAACGTTTACTCCAAAGTCTATGGCAGCCGCGCCCCGATCAACATCATCCGGGCGACCAATAACGGCGTTGCCAACCTCAAGACCTACGCGCAAGTGAAGGCTCTTCGTGGTAAATAAAAACGACTCAAACATCAAAAATCTCAACTAGGGAGGTGCAACTATGAATTTACATCAACTTCAACATACCGAAGGCGCGCGCACGAACGGTTTCCGTAAGGGCCGTGGCGTGGGTTCGGGCAATGGCAAGACGGCCGGTAAAGGCCACAAAGGTCAAAACGCCCGCAGCGGTGGACATGTTCGTTTAGGCTTCGAAGGTGGGCAAAACCCCTACTTCCGCCGGCTTCCGAAAAGAGGCTTCAAGAACGGCTCGCATGTCGAATATGCCGTCGTGAATGTCGAATCGTTAAACTGTTTCGATGCTGAAACGGTTGTCACCCCGACGTTATTAGTGGAATCCAAACTCGTCCGTAAGGAATTTGACGGAATCAAGATCCTGGGCAGCGGTCAATTGACCAAAAAGCTCACGGTCCAAGCCCACAAGTTCTCCAAAGCCGCGGAAGAAGCCATTAAGAATGCCGGCGGCGCTATCGAGGTACTCTAATGAAAAAATTCGTGAGCATTTTCAAAAACAAGGAAGTTGTTAATCGAATTTTCTTCACGATCATGATTCTGTTTATCTTCCGTATCGGCGCGGCGATTACCGTTCCGAACGTGACGGTTCAGAATTTCAATTTCAGCGACAACAATGCCTTCGGCCTGATGAACTTATTGGGCGGTGGCGCATTACAAAGCTTCTCCGTGTTCGCCCTCGGCGTGAGTCCCTACATCACCGCGAGCATCATCGTCCAACTCTTATCGATGGACGTGCTCCCGGCGTTGACCGAACTCTCCGAACAAGGCGACTACGGCCGTAAAAAAAGCGAAATGGCGACCCGTTACTTGACCCTCCTTCTGGGTGCGGTCCAAGCCTATGGCGTTGTCAAAACGATGGAAAACTCTTCCTACATTACCTTGGCCGATTCGAGTTTCTGGACCTATGCCTACATCGTCACCATCCTCATGGCTGGTTCGATGCTCGTCATGTGGCTCGGTGACCAAATCACGGTCAAAGGTCTTGGAAACGGCGTTTCCGTCATCATCTTCGCCGGCATCGTCCGGAGCTTGCCGATTCAAATCAGCACCGCGTATACCCAATGGCTGTCCGAAAAGCTCGGCCAAGGGGCGGCACAAGTGCTTAAAGGCTCGCTTCAATTCGGAATTTATCTCTTGTCTTTCGTGCTGATCGTGGCGTTCGTCACGTTCGTCGAGAAAAGCAAGCGCAAAATCCCGGTTCAACACGCCGGAAAGAGCGGCAGTGGCCAAAAATACAGCCAAGCGAGTTTCTTGCCCATCAAGATCAACTCCGCCGGCGTTATCCCGGTCATCTTCGCCAGCTCCATCATGATGGCACCGAGCGTCATCGCCTCCTTCATCAGTGGCGCGGACACCAATGCCGAATGGTTGAACATCTTCTCGTCAAGCGACACGGTCACCATGCCTTGGTTCAACAACCAAACGTGGGAAATGCCGTGGGGCTTGCTGATTTACTTGGTCTTAACGGTTCTCTTCACGTTCTTCTACGCCAACTTGCAGATCAATCCGACCAAGCTGGCTGAAAACTTCCAAAAGAACGGCTCGTACATCCCGGGCATCCGTCCGGGCAATGAAACCGAACGTTACGTGAAGAAAGTTCTCAATCGCGTGACCTGCATCGGTGCAATCGCCCTGGCCTTTATCGCGGCCCTCCCGATCGTGCTCGTGTTATTAAAAGTCGTCCCGGATTCATCCTTGGCTTTAGGCGGTACGGGACTCATCATCGTCGTCGGCGTCTGCTTGGAAATCAACTCGCAAATCGATGGGTTGTTGGCCGGCAAGAGCTTCGACGAAGTAACCCAAATGAGGGGTGAGTAAGATGTTGAACATCATACTCATGGGACCTCCGGGCGCCGGCAAAGGCACCCAAGCCAAGAAAATCATCGCCAAGTACAACATTCCCCACATTTCGACCGGGGACATGTTCCGCGAAGCGATCAAGGAAGGTACCGAGCTTGGAAAAGCGGCGGCCACCTTCATCAACGCCGGGCACTTAGTGCCTGACGACGTTACCATCGGATTGGTCAAAGAACGTTTGGCCAAACCCGATTGCGCAAAAGGTTACTTACTCGATGGATTCCCGCGGACCATTCCGCAAGCGGAAGCCCTCGAGGTGTTAACAAAACAAATCGCTCGTCCGGTCGGCATCGTTATCAACTTCGAATGCGATCGCCCCGAACTGATCCGGCGCATCAGCGGCCGACGCGTTTGCGTCTCCTGCGGAGCTCCCTACCACGTCGACACCATGAAACCTAAAGTCGAAGGTGTCTGCGACTTATGCGGTGGGAAACTCATTCAACGCAAAGACGACAACGTCGAATCCCTGATCGTGCGTTTGGACCATTACGAACACCAAACCAAACCGCTCCTCGCGTTCTACGAGAAAAGTGGCTTGCTGGTCAACGTCGATGGTTTAACCGGATATGACAAGCTCTTTGACGAAATCACAGTGCTCCTCGACGAGGTTGCACACCGATGATTATCGTCAAATCACCGCGCGAAATCGCCTTGATGAGAGAAGCAGGCCACATAGTGGCCTCGGTATTCGAAGCCCTGCGCCCGATGTGCGTTCCCGGTGTCACCACCAAAGAACTCGACATGAAGGCAGAAGAAGTCATTCGCTCCATGGGAGCCACCCCGTCCTTTAAAGGCTACGGCGGGTTCCCTGGAAGCGTGTGTATTTCGGTCAACGATACCCTCATTCACGGCATTCCGGGCAAATATGTCCTGAAGTCTGGAGACATCGTCAGCCTCGACGTCGGTGCCAATTATAAAGGCTACCACGGCGATGCCTGCCGCACGTATCCGGTCGGACTCATCAGCCCGCAAGCGGAAGCTCTGGTCCGCGTCACCGAGGAAAGTTTCTGGGAAGCGATGAAAATCATCCGTCCCGGGGTGAACCTCAGCGATATCGGCCACACCATCCAAAGTTATTGCGAAGCGCATGGTTATTCCTTGCCGCGCGATTACACCGGTCATGGTGTCGGAGCCCAACTCCATGAAGATCCGCCCATTCCCAACTACGGTGCGCCCGGCCATGGACCGCTGCTTAAAGCGGGGATGTGTCTGGCCATCGAACCGATGGTCAACCAAGGTCGTCGCGATACGCGCGTCCTAAGTGACGGTTGGACCGTGAAAACGGCCGACGGGAAATTATCCGCCCACTATGAGAACACCATTGTGGTGACGGAAACAGGCTATGAAGTCCTGACCCAACTGAAGGAGTGATTGCATGTCAAAAGAAGACGTCATCGAAGTAGAGGCAGTCGTCGTAGAAACGTTACCGAACGCCATGTTCAACGTGAAACTACAAAACGGCGTCGTAATTCTGGCCCACGTTTCTGGTAAAATTCGTATGCACT
Organism: uncultured Staphylococcaceae bacterium; assembly: GCA_964552695.1. GTDB lineage: Bacteria > Bacillota_I > Bacilli_A > RFN20 > CAG-826 > CALMWE01. Next base: position 9,159 of record CAZKHP010000017.1, read on the forward strand.
ACATCCGCATTTTACCCGGTGATAGAGTTACGGTAGAAATCTCGCCTTATGATTTAACACGGGGCCGCATTACATTTAGATACAAATAGTATCAGGAGGAAATTTTATGAAAGTAAGACCCTCAGTCAAACCCATTTGCCCGAAGTGCAAAGTGATTAAACGCCACGGGACCGTCATGGTCATCTGCGAAAATCCGAAGCACAAGCAAAGACAAGGTTAATTAGGAGGAAACACCATTTATGGCACGTATCGTTGGAGTCGACATCCCAAATGAAAAACGCGTCGTTATCGCCCTTACCTACATTTTCGGTATCGGAGACAGCACCGCGAAGAAACTCTGCGCCGCCGCTTCTGTCAGTGAAGATATTCGGGTGAAAAATTTGTCCGAAGATCAATTGACCGCCCTGCGCGCTCAAGTCGCTAAGCTCAAAGTCGAAGGCGATCTTCGCCGCGAAGTCGCTTTGAACATCAAACGTCTACAAGAAATCGGCTGCTACCGCGGCCTTCGTCACCGGAAAGGTTTGCCCGTTCGCGGACAACGTACCCGGACCAATGCTCGGACTCGCAAGGGACCGCGTAAGACGATTGCCAACAAAAAGCAAGCCGTCCAAGGTTAAGCTAGGAGGATAACAGTATGGCACAAACCAATAATCCAGCTACCGCGACCACATCCTCGGGGGCCAAGAAGCCCACGACGACCCGCAAGAAGAAAATCAAACGGGCTTATACCAAAGGTATCGCCCACATCCATTCCACCTTCAATAACACCATCGTGACCATTACCGACGAAGCCGGCAATGCCATTGCGTGGAGCAGCGCCGGAGCGCTCGGTTACAAAGGCGCGAAGAAAGCGACTCCGTTTGCCGCTCAATCCGCCGCTGAAGCCGCTGCCAAAAGCGCCATCGATCAAGGCATTAAGACCGTTGACGTAAACGTCAAAGGACCTGGCCCTGGCCGCGAATCCGCGGTTCGTAGCCTGCAAGCTGCCGGATTGACCATTGTCACCATCACGGATACGACGCCCATCCCGCATAACGGATGCCGTCCGCCCAAGAGACCGCGTGGTTAATGAAGGAGGAAACACAGCATGTCAAAAATCGCTAATCCTTTCGAGAAGCCCGAATTCAAAGTCGCCGTTTACGACGACAAAGAAAACTATGGCAAGTTCGTTATTGAACCCTTGGAGAGAGGCTTCGGCTTAACTCTGGGTAACGCCATCCGCCGTGTTTTACTGAGCTCCCTCCCGGGTGCTTCGGTGTTCGCTGTGGAAATCGACGGCGCGCGTCATGAATTCTCCGCCCTTGACGGGGTTCAAGAAGACGTCACCACGATTATTCTCAATCTCAAGGATTTGGTCCTGAAAATCAGCGATGTCGAAACCGGAGCCAAACGCATCGAAGTCGATGTCGAAGGCCCCAAGACCGTGACTGCCGGCGATCTCCAACTTCCCGGAGGCGTCAGCGTCGTCAATCCAACGCTCGTATTAGCCAATGTCGCCGCCGGCGGCCATCTTAAGATGGTTATGCACGCCCGCAACGGCCGTGGTTATGTCACCAGTGAAGGCAACAAAGCCGATCGTTACCATATGAACATCGGTACCATCGCCACCGACAGCAATTACTCGCCGGTGACCAAGGTCAGCTACGTCGTCGATCCGACCCGCGTCGGCCACGATTCGCGGTATGACCGTTTGACTCTCGAAGTTTGGACCAATGGTTCGATGAAACCCCAAGATGCCGTCGGCCTCAGCGCCAAGATCTTGATGGCGCACTTCGAAGAATTCACCAAACTCAGCGATCTCACCAAAGACATCAATGTCATTCAAGAGGTCGTCCAACAAGAAACCAACAAATACGAAGACATGACGATCGAAGAACTCGATCTCTCTGTCCGTTCGTACAACTGCTTAAAGAGAGCAGGCATCGCCACCGTCATGGAACTCACCCAAAAAACGGAAGAGGAAATGATGAAGGTGCGCAATCTCGGCAAGAAATCGCTCAAAGAAGTTAAAGAAAAACTCAATGCGATCGGTCTTGGCTTCCGGGATTTCGAGTAGGAGGAACTCATGGCTACACAAGGACGCAATAACGTACACGGCAAAGCCGGCGTACGGTTTAAATCCCCATACACGACTTCCAAACGGAAGTCCGAACTTCGCAATCTCGTCACCGAACTCATCGTCGGCGGTCGCGTCAGCGTGACCAGCGGCATGGCTCAAGACCTCAAGTCTTTGGCCGAACGTTTGGTTACGTACGCCAAACAAGGCGATTTGCATCATCGTCGGCTGGCCGCCGCGGTCGTCCGTCCCATCGTCATTGACGAGAAGACCGGCAAGACCCCGTTGGACAAACTCTTCGATGAAATCGGTCCCAGCTACAAAGAACGTCAAGGTGGCTACACCCGCACGCTCAAATTGGGCAACCGTCAAGG
>CAZKHP010000017.1:11688-14625 GCA_964552695.1 uncultured Staphylococcaceae bacterium
AAAGTCTCCGGTTTGGTCTTAGGCATTCTCTCGGTCATCTTTTGGCCGTTATGGTGGATCTTCGATTTGGTCACCGTCATCGCTTTCGGGAAAATCGGCTGGTTTGAGTAGCCGTTTCCAAAACCATCGGGCATAACGCCTCGAAGAAAGGAGAACGTCATGGAATACATTAAATGGATGGAAGGTCAAAGCAAAGCCATCAAGATTCTTCTTGCATTACCGTTTTTGGATATTACCTGGGCCATCTATCGTCTGGTCAAAGCCATCTTAGCCAAAGATACGATGTCCATCGTCATCGCCATCGTCATCCTGTGCTTGGCTCCATACTTCTGGTGGATCATCGACCTTGTCTTCATCATCGTGAAAGACAACGTCCCCTTCGTTAAATAATAAAACTGCGACTGGAGACGCCCTCGTGGCGTCTTTTTCTTTTCTTGCTAAAAAAGTGGTCATATAATGATGATGAGGTGGACAGTATGAATGAATGCAAAGTGGAGTCGATTCGCGGAAAAGACATCTCCCAGAGACTAACCCTTCGAGCTTGGTTTGATTGGTCAATACGCTCCGTTCAGTCCTTTTCCTATACCGGTAAAATAACTCGGTCGACCATCACCCAAGTGGTGTATGAACGCCCTTATTTGTATGCCCATCGCGCCGAACTCGAGCCGTTAGAAGCCGAGGTCGAAAAACTGAGATTCCCGAATCCAAAGCCGACGGTTCGTGCACTGATCACGATGCTTATCCTTGGACTGGTATTCGGTGGCTTTTATCTGGGTGTCCCATTCTTAGTCACGGCGCTGATGCCGATTTATGATGCTTCCGCGTTGCTTCCCATCTTCGGTTGGGTGTTTCTGATTCTTGCCGGATTCTTCGCTGCATGGCTCCTCCCGTTACTGATCGTCGCGATCGTTCGGAAAGTCAAAACCACCAAGAGCAAAAAGAAAATGGAAAAGATCCGTTCCGCCATTTTGAAAATCATCGCTACGCCCACTCCGGTCGTTCATAGTGCTCCTGCGCCCATCGTTCATCCGAGTGTTCCGGTGACTCCTACGAATGAACTTCCGAAGATACCCAAAGTCGAAAAACCGTTAATCCGTCCGTTGGTTAAACTGGTCGTGACTCCGACCCCGAGCCAACCCGCGGCCCCGACGCCCAGTGCACCGGCGAGTGAGCCTAAACCCGCGGCGCCTGCCGAAAACACACCTGAAAAACCGATTGAATAATCTTAACCCCGGAATGTACCGGGGTTTTTCTTTGCCCAAATGGGGGTCTGGCCTCTCTGGCCGGGTGGCAATAAAGCCATCGGTTTCCTTATATTTATCTTTTAAAAAGATAAGAATATGTCTAATTAATTGGCCTTTGTAAGCGTTAACAATCGATAAAATGTTGTTTAACCGTTTCAAAATCGTTAAAATGTACTTGTATACGTGGTCGTTGCCTTAGCAACGAATCCATGAGGAGGTTACACATGTCCCGCTTACAAGCCCAAGCGGTCGACCTCATCAAAGGGATTTGTGCTCGTTACAAAGATGAGCCGACTCCCCTTTTGATGATTCTTTCGGATATCCAAAAAGAATACGGTTATATTCCTTTGGAAGTCCAAGAACTAGTTTCCGCGGAAACGGGAATTTCGGTTGCCGAAATTTACGGTGTCGTCACGTTCTATTCCTTCTTCTCTTTGAAACCCAAAGGCAAATTCATCATTGGTGTCTGCTTGGGTACGGCCTGCTACGTCAAAGGCGGCCAAAACATTTGCGACAAATTTTCGGAAATCCTCGGCATCCAACCCGGCCAAACGACCGCCGACGGTTTGTTCTCCATCGATGCCCTACGTTGCATCGGTGCGTGCTCCTTGGCTCCCGCAGTGACCATCAACGGAAAGGTTTATCCGAAGATGACCGTCAACCAAGTCGGTGCTTTAATCAATCGCTACCGCGCCATGGGAGGAATCGCCAATGAATAAGATTCATAATGTCGCGGAACTCAATGCCGCTCGTGAAGAATACGGCGCCATCTTACGCCGTCGTCACACCGGTACCAACGGACGCCGAACCATCGTTACCTGCGGTGGTACGGGATGCTTATCCTGCGACTCCGCCGAAATCAAAGCGGAACTCATCCGTTTGATCGAAGAAAAGCATTTGCAAGACCGTGTCCACGTGCACCAAGCCGGTTGTTTCGGTTTCTGTTCACAAGGACCGTTCGTCAAAATCTATCCGGAACAAACTCTTTACCGCTTGGTTAAAGTGGAAGACGCCAAAGAAATCATCGAATCCGACATTGAAAAGGGACAACTGGTCGACCGGTTGCTCTATGTCGATCCGATCACCAAAGAAAAGGCCGTTTGCCCGGATGAATACAATTTCTACAAGAAACAAAAACGCATCGCCCTTTACGGATGCGGCGTCATTAACCCCGAAAATATCTTCGCAGCCATCGGTTACGATGCCATGCAAGCGGCGGTCAAAGTCCTGACGACCATGACTCCGCAAGAAGTCATCAACGAAATCCTCGCCAGCGGCCTTCGCGGTCGTGGCGGCGGCGGGTTCCCGACCGGCAAGAAATGGCAATTCGCCCACGATATGCCAGGAGAAGTCAAATACATTGTCTGCAACGGCGATGAAGGCGACCCCGGTGCGTTTATGGACCGCGCCATCTTGGAAGACAATCCGATGTCGGTCATCGAAGGGATGATGATTGCCGGCTACGCCATTGGCGCCCATGACGGCTACGTCTATGTCCGTGCCGAATATCCGTTAGCGGTCGCGCACTTACAAAAAATCATTAAAGACGCCAACGAAATCGGCTTACTCGGCAAAAACATCTTAGGACTTGGATTTGATTTCCAAATTCATATCCGTTTAGGTGCCGGAGCCTTCGTCTGCGGCGAAGAAACCGCCCTCTTGAACTCGATTCAAGGCATGCGCGGAAATCCCC
>CAZKHP010000018.1:0-13163 GCA_964552695.1 uncultured Staphylococcaceae bacterium
GCCGAGAGTGAAAAGGCAGTCGTTCAAGTTCTGTGAAGTCCACCCCGAGAGCGGATTTAATCATCCCGTTGCCCGCGTTAAAGGCGCTTGAGACATGCCTAATGGCATAAATTGGGTGGCACCACGTTAAAAAATCGTCCCATATGGGACTTTTTTATTTAGGAGGAAAAAACATGCTAGACATCAATTTAATCAAAGAGAATCCAGAAAAAATCGCCGAACTTCTTGCCCGAAAAGGTTGGAAAGCTGATTTTTCGGAAGTCTTGGCCAAATACCAAGAACGGAAAAATATCATGCAAAAGGTCGAGAACATCAAAGCTGAAAGCAACAAACTTTCCGCCAGTGTTCCCCAAGTCAAAAAAGCCGGTGGCGACATTCAAGCCATTTTCACCAAGGTCAAGGAGCTGAACGCCTCGATTGCGGAAGATGAAAAGACCTTAAAAGCGTTGGAAGCGGATATCAACGCGTACATGAGTGCACTCCCCAATATTCCCGACGAAGATTTACTTCCGGGCGGCAAAGAAAACAACAAAGTCATTCATACGTTCCACGCCAAACCTGTGTTTGACTTCAAAATCAAAGATCACGTTTCTTTGTGTGAATCTTTAGGCCTGGTCGATTACGAAAGAGGAGCCAAAATCTCGGGCGCCGGAACTTGGGTCTATACAGGGCTTGGAGCTCAATTGGAGTGGGCTTTGCTGAACTTTTTCATTTCGGAGCACCTGAAAGACGGTTATGAAATGATCCTCCCGCCCCACCTTCTCAACTACGAATCCGGATATACCGCAGGACAATTCCCCAAGTTCACCGAAGATGTGTTCTGGTTGGATGGCATTGAACCCAAACGGTTCATGCTTCCTACCGCCGAAACAGCTTTAGTCAATTTGCACCGGAACGAGATTCTTTCCGAAGATGATTTACCCAAAAAGTATTTTGCCTATACGCCCTGCTACCGTTGTGAAGCCGGAAGCTACCGCACGGAAGAACGCGGCATGGTTCGTGGCTATCAATTTAATAAGGTTGAGATGGTTCAATACACCAAAGAAGACGGTTCAGACGAAGCGTTCAAAGAACTCGTTGGAAAAGCCGCTTCCTTGGTTGAAAAACTCGGCCTTCACTTCCAAATCAGCAAATTAGCCGCGGGCGACTGCTCTCACTCGATGGCTCGGACCTATGATATCGAAGTATGGATTCCCAGCATGGGCATTTACAAGGAAGTCAGCAGTGCCAGCAACGCTCGGGATTATCAAGCACGCCGCGGGGCCATTCGTTATCGTGATAAAACTACGGGTAAAACCAAATTTTGCCACACGTTGAATGCTTCCGGATTGGCGACCAGCCGGGTGATTCCGGCCATTGTCGAACAATTCCAAACCAAGGAAGGCAACGTCATCATTCCGGACGTCTTGGTGCCTTTTATGGGCGGAGTCAAAGTCCTTACTCCGAAGAAAAAATAAGCAGTTTTTGAGTCTAGATTTTTTGTGATATACTAATAACGCCATCGCGATGAGATAGAGCGAACCAGGTCAGGACGGGAACGTAGCAGCCTTAAGTTTCTGTCTCATGTGCGGTGGTTTATTTTTATGCGAGGGCCCCATGCACAACGATGAATACTTTATGAAAAGAGCTTTTGCCGAAGCCGTTAAAGCCGCGGACTGTGATGAAGTCCCGGTGGGTGCGGTTGTCGTCAAAGGCGATCGTATTCTGGGCAGAGGTCATAATTTACGCGAAAAAACAAACGATCCCACGGCTCATGCCGAAATTATTGCCATCCGAAAAGCCTGCAAAAAGCTCGGGACTTGGCGTTTAGATGGTTGCCGGATATACGTTACGGTGGAACCTTGCTCCATGTGCGCGGGTACTATCTTATGGACGCGCATGGCGGGAATCATCTTTGGGGCCAAAGATCCTAAGGGTGGTGCATGTGGCACATCCTTTAATCTTTTCGAACAAAAAGGGTTGAATCATCGGCTGACTGTCCAAGGCGGAATTCTTGAAGAACAAGCCAAGCAGACGATGAAGCAATATTTTAAGAACAAACGTTAAAAACATTCGATTATTCCCTCTTTTCTCTTTAGCCTTTGATTGACACATATAGTGTCAGGTTGTAATATTGATACAAATTCAAAGTGGGAAGGTGTTTTCATGAAAAAAGGCTTCTTGATAGCGATAGTTTCCTTATCCTCGATTGTTTTTTCTTCTTGCGGCGGAGATATTTCCAGCTCTTCCTCGACGGCGGGATCCTCTTCTTCGCAAGGTTCTTCCTGGGACATTTCATCCGTTGACGGAGATCGTAGAATCTTAGCTACGTACACGTCCCATCGTACGTTTGGCGGATCCGCGAACGGCAATTTCGACCTTGAACAATTGCTGAATCCCGCGCACTACACCGAAGATGAAGCGGCGGCGCCCCTTTATGAAACCGAAGGATATAGCGATCATATTGATCGTTCTTCCGAAGAAATCGTGTTCTCCTCCACGCCAAACACCGCTCTTGCGACTTTTGCCGATGGAGTTTCTACCGGATCTTTAAGCGAATCCCAAATCAGCGGCCTTCTTGATATTCTTGACACCAACGACGACATCATTACTGAGTCGTGGCAAGAATATACGGAAACCGTCCTTTATTACGATTATCTCTACGCTTCCTACGATGATGATTACAACTACGTGAAAACGTCCAATTTTGATATCAAGCGTTATGATAACCTGGTCAAATCGGGAACCTCCGAATCCAACATTTTCTATGCGGATAACTATTCCATCGATTTTACCGAAATCGACCAAGTTTATGGCGATGCTTATAACGTCTATTCGATTCACGACGAAATTTACCCGACCGCTTTCCGCTACAACGCGCAAGACTCCATTGTCACTTCTCCTCGTGACGTCGGAACTCTCAAGCAAGCTTTGACAGTCGGGGGTGGCAATCACGCCAAAAAATGGATTTCGAAATACACCACGACGTATGACGATTACATGAACCCCTCCAGCGAAAACTACAACTCTGCATACAGCTATGAATTGACCGCTCAAAAATCAGCCTCCGGTATTGTCTTGAAATTTGATTCGCACCGCAATGCCTATGAAGATCCTGTTGATGGAACCTATTACGATATGGACCTTGATTTCACGGTTACTGTCGCGAACGGAATTGTCAGTGCGGTTGATACCTATCAACGGTATACTGTCAGCAACATCTAAATCTTTCAAAATATTAAAAGAGCCCGGTTTTGCGGGCTTTTTTAATTTTTCCAATTTCTACAAGCTGTTTTCACGAACTTTTCGCGCCGTTTTTTGCTTCAAATATTAAAAGTGCAGATGCACTTTTTCTTTGTTAAGCCTCTATAATATACAATGCATACTGACAGTGTTGCCGGAGGTTCTATCATGCTTGAGCTTCGTTCCATTCATAAAGATTATTTCATTGCCAAAAAGCCATTGCATGCATTGGTTGATATTAATTTGCGTTTCAATGAACGTGAATTCGTCGCGATTCTTGGGCCATCCGGATGTGGGAAAACCACGCTTCTCAATTTGATTGGAGGATTGGACCACTATACCTCCGGTGATTTGATCATCGAAGGAAAATCAACCAAAAATTTTGCTGACGCCGATTGGGATGCCTATCGCAACCGTCGGGTTGGATTTGTTTTCCAAACCTACAACTTGATCATGCACCTAAACGTTCTCGAAAACGTTGAACTATCACTGACGATTGCCGGCCTAGGTGTTTCCGAACGAAAGGCCAAGGCGAAGAAAGTATTGGAAGACGTCGGTCTGGGGGATGTTATATATAAACAACCCAACCAATTATCCGGCGGGCAAATGCAACGCGTTGCCATTGCACGTTCGTTGGTCAATGATCCTGATATTCTTTTAGCCGATGAACCCACCGGTGCTTTGGATAGCGGAACTTCGGTTCAAATTCTCGACATTTTAAAAGAAATCAGTAAAACGAAACTGGTCATTATGGTGACGCACAACCAAGATTTGGCCGACCAATATGCCACTCGGATCATTCGTCTCAAAGATGGACACGTTATTGATGATACGGTATCGAAAGCCCATGATGTGGCTGAAGAAATCAGTGGTGTTGAAACAAACAAGAAAACCTCGATGTCGTTTATCACTGCCCTAAAAATCAGCCTTAAGAATCTTTTGACTAAAAAAGGAAGAACGATTCTAACCTCGATCGCCGGCTCCATCGGCATTATCGGCGTTGCTTTGGTTCTTGCGGTTTCTAACGGATTTAACATGTATATTTCTCGTCTGGAAACCGACACTTTAGCCGGATTCCCGATTTCTATTTCCAGCGTTGCCTACAACATAAATGTTGAAAGAGACAACACGGGCTATGTTGCCTATCCCGAAGATGAAAAGGTCCAGGTTTTTGAAGAAGAAACAATTTCCGGTCACGTCAATCGTTGGAGCGAAGATTATTTTGATTATGTGAATGCGATTTCCGACAAAGGCTGGTCCAAAAGCATTAAATACAACTATGCCGTTTCCACGAATTTGGTCGTTGAAGACCCTAGCGGTAATCTTGTCGTTTGGGAAGACCGGGGCACCTCTCTTCTTTCTTCGTTATCGAGTTTATCAAGCTCTGCTTGGCATGAACTTTTGGGCGGTCAAGAATTTATTGAATCGCAATATGATTTGATTGGTAGCGGAAGCCAGTATCCGGTCGGTGTGCACGACATTGCCTTGATTGTGGATGAATACAACCGCGTGGACCGTACGGTCCTTCAAAAACTGGGCCTTATTTCTGCCAACGATACCTCCACGACAAGCTTTGACTTTTCGGATGTCCTTGGTAAAAAAGTCAAGATTTTCAAAAATGATGATTTCTATACCGAAAACACGGCTCTTCGGGAAGAGGTTACCGATTACAGTACAGCGATTCCCACCACGAAAACCATGAAGTTTTTTGATAAACCCACGGGTGCGTCGCTAAGAACGATTTATGAAGACGATAATAAAGGAACGGAATTGACGATTAAGGGCATTCTTCGGATTAAAGAAGAAGCGCCGCTTGATCTCATGAAGACTGGCCTTGCTTATACCTCAGCGTTGACGCAAGAAGTGCTCGACGCCAACGCCCATTCGCTCATCGTTGAAGCCGCTGAACAAGACAATTATTACGTTTCCTTAGAATCTGATGGTGCCGGTGGCTTCAAACCCGCCTTAAATACCTTTAGCCCTCTTTCCGGTGGGGAAGTGTCCGAATATACGGACTACATTTCAGATGCCAAAATGATTGGTGCAGACCTCAGTAATTCAACCATCTATAACATTATTGTCGCTGCGGGATATGGGGACAGCATTTCACTATCTCCGCTTTCGGGCATCAGCATATTCCCGGTGGATTTCAAAGCCAAACAAAAAATACTTGATTACCTTGACCAATGGAACATTGGAAAAACCGAAAGAACACAAATGCTTTATACCGACCTTGCGGCGAGCCTGACCAAATCCTTGGGAACGATGGTCGATGTGATTTCTGTGGTCTTGGTAGTCTTTGCAAGCATATCGCTGCTTGTCTCCAGTGTCATGATCGGCATCATCACGTATGTTTCCGTCATCGAACGGACGAAAGAAATCGGCGTTTTGCGCGCCATCGGCGCACGGAAAAAAGATGTTGGCCGACTCTTTAAAGCAGAGACGGTCATTATCGGTTTTGCAGCTGGTATCATCGGTATTGGCGTAACCTATGTCTTGAGTCTGCCGATCAACCTCATCATAAATCATTATTTCCCCGGACAAGGCCTTGAAGCGATTGCCAACTTGAATCCCTTCCATGCCTTAGGGCTTGTGGCCATCAGCATCTTGTTAACGTTGGTTTCAGGATGGATTCCCAGCAAGATTGCTGCACAAAAAGATCCTGTGGTCGCTCTTCGAACGGAATAAACACGCACGCCTTTGGCAATACTTTTTAAATACTGTTACAATAAATTTGAGTTAAAGTTCTTTTGGAATTTCCTTAAAGGAGGAACATCACAATGATCCGAATTTCTGAAAAAGTTTTAAATGCTTTGCGCGCGAACAAACCCGTCGTGGCACTTGAATCAACGATTATCTCCCACGGGATGCCTTACCCCAAAAATGTGCAGACGGCACTCGATGTCGAAAAGGTCATTGAAAAAGAAGGTGCAGTGGCTGCGACCATTGGCATCATTGACGGTGTGGCCATTATCGGAATGTCTGCCGAAGAAATTGAACAATTCGGAAAAAGACACGGGATTTGCAAGGTTTCTCGCCGTGACCTTCCGGTTGTGTTTGCCCGCAAAATGTGGGGTGCAACCACGGTTGCCGCGACCATGATCCTTGCCAAAGAAGCAGGAATTGAAGTCTTCGTTACCGGAGGCATTGGCGGCGTCCATAGAGGGGCGACCGAAACATTCGATATTTCCGCCGACTTGCAAGAACTTGCGAACACGGATGTTACAGTGGTTTGCGCCGGAGCCAAAGCTATTTTGGACCTTCCGCTGACCCTTGAATATCTTGAAACATTCGGCGTGACCGTTCTGGGTTATCAAACCAATGAACTGGCCGACTTCTATACACGCCACAGCGGCCTAGAGATTGAATACTCTTCTTCTTCGCCCGCGGATGTCGCATCCATTATCTATGAAAAGAGACTTTCAAAACTCAAAGGCGGTGTCCTTGTTTCCAATCCGATTCCCGAAAAATATGCGATGGATAAAAAAGTCATTGATGCCGCAATCACACAAGCTCTGGCCGATATGAAGAAACAAGGCGTTCATGGCAAAGAAGTAACCCCGTTCCTTCTTAAACGCGTGGTCGAAATTACCGGCGGAGATTCCTTGGAAGCCAACATCGCTTTGGTCTTAAACAATGCGACGTTAGGTGCTCGTATTGCCAAAGAATATTGCGCGCTTTCTGTTAAGAAACACTAAAAAAAGACGTAACCATCGGCTATCTTGCGATAAATATAGACACACGCATAAAAATGTCTATACAATGGAGGTAGGAGGGAACATATGAAAACTGAAGTCCTTTTGGGCGAAACACTCAAAAAACTCATGTCAACCGAGCCACTCGACAAAATTACTGTCAAGAAATTGACCGATGTCTGTGGCATTAATCGCCAAACCTTCTATTATCACTATCGTGACATTTTTGATTTGCTGACATGGATTTATTTAAACGAATCGATTTCGGGCCTTGAAGATGTTAAGAGTTGGCGCGAAGCTCTTCGTATGTTCTTGGATTATATTTTGAGAAACGCGCGTTTTACTCAAAATACACTCAGCAGTGCTGGGCGCGAACTCTTCATTGAATTCCTTTACAATCTCACGTTCTCCGTCCATATGCGTATTTTGAACCGTCTCGACGTTAAAAATGCCCTTTCTCCCGATGAAAAGAAATTCATCGCCGCTTTCTATAGTCCTTCATTCGTGTTCTCAATCGTCCGTTGGGTCGATATGGGCATGAAAGAAAATACCGATATTCTTATTGACCGCATCGATACCGTGACTGGTTCCTATATCACCGAAGCAATTGAGAAATTTGCCCGTAAAAAGGCTATGGCTAAGCATGGATAGTTTTGACTGGTCGGCACCCACTCGGGTTATTTTCGGGCGCGGAAAAGAAGACTCTGTTGGCGATATCATTCGGTCCTATGGATTTTCTAAAATTTTGATTTTATACGGACAAGGCTCGATCAAGAAGAGCGGTCTTTTTGATCGAGTTTTACTTTCTTTGCAAAAAAACAATATCCAATGGCACGAACTTGGAGGCATTCGTCCGAACCCGGACGTTTCTGCGGTTCGCCAAGCGATTGATGTTTGCCGAAAAGAAGGCATTGACCTGATTCTCGCCATCGGCGGTGGTTCGGTTATTGATACTGCTAAGCTCTCCGCGACCGGTTTTTATTATGACGGCGATCCTTTTGACATCAACATGCATCGCTATATCCCCAAAAAGGCCTTGCCGGTGGGTGTCATTTTGACGATTTCCGCTGCCGGAAGCGAGATGTCTTCTTCGTGTGTGATTTCCGATGAGAAAACCCAAACCAAAATGGGGTATAACAGCCAACTCAACCGCCCCTTGTTTGCGATTATGAACCCGGAACTGACGCTTTCGGTATCCCCGTATCAAACCGCAATCGGAATCGTGGATATCTTAATGCATACCTTGGAACGTTATTTTAACCCTTCGGGCCCTTATGAACTGGCGGATGCTTTGGCAGAAGGACTTTTAAAAACCGTCATGGAAGCCGGCAAGAAAGCCATCGAAAATCCTATGGATTATGATGCACGGGCTACGTTGATGCTTGCCAGTTCTTTATCGCACAACGGAACGACCAGTTTGGGTAAGAAATCCATGATGCCGGTTCATCAAATGGAACACGTCGTCAGCGGTCTTTACCCCAATGTCGCTCACGGAGCCGGTCTTAGCGTGCTCTTTCCGGCATGGGGACTGTTCTATTGTTCCGTGGATATCGCTAAATTTGATAAATTCGCCCGTCGCGTCATGAATCTCCATTTGGAAAGCCCTATAGATAATGCTAAAATGGGAATCATTCGGCTGAAAGAATTCTTTCATTCCATTGGAATGCCGTTGACGTTTGCGGAGCTGGGAATCGAAAATCCCGACATCGAGTGGATGGTCAATAAACTGACCAACGGTGGTACACGTGTGGTTGATCACCCGATACGACCACTCGATCAAGAGGTGGCTCGCATGATTTACGAGTCTTGTCTCTAAGGAGTAATTGAATGAAAAAAGAAGATTTTCTGGGACTATTCGTTTATGCCGGCATGATTATCATTTCCATTTTCATCGGATTAAGAATCATTCAACCGGCGTTCAAAGAAATGCCGTTGACCGTTGGCCAACAATACTTGTTTGCCATTGTCTCGATCTTGGCCGGTTTTCTGATTAACGTGATTCTTGCCGAAGTCGGACACGTTGTCGGTGCTCGCCTCGGGGGCTACGCCATTTTGTCGGTCAACGTTTTAGGCCTTTGCATGTTCAAGAGCCAAGGCAAATGGAAATTCGGCATCCGTCCTTACGAAGGATTAACCGGAGAAACCCGCATTACCCCGCGCCGTCCCAATGCCAAACCGCAACTCAACCTTTGGAGCGGCCTCATTATTTATCTCATTGAATTTGCCATCGGTATGGTCCTCTATTTAGTCATTCCAAGCGATATTCCGCTTCGCTACGCCGCTGTCATCGTCATTTCCGTCGGTGGCATGCTGATGTTCTATAACGTTATGCCCTTCAAACTTGATACCATGACCGACGGCTACCGTTTAGCGCTCATTTCCAAAGGCGTGAACGTCGAAGCTTACAACGAACTCATGCGCATCAATATGGATATTTCCGATGGCAAAAAACCCGAAAATATCAAATCCTTCAGCGAAATTACGACATTGACCGCGCAAGTCAATCTCTACCGTGTTTACGAATTCCTCGGACAACACAAATTTGCGGAAGCCGAAGAGGTTTTGGATCTCATCTTGGCCAAACCGGAAAAGTTGAACGAAATGACCAATGGCCGTGTCATGTCCCAGAAATTATTCGTCGTCTTAATGACCAAGCCGCGCGAAGAAGCCGCTAAATTCTATGAAGAAAAACTCGACAGCCGCGCCAAACACTTCTTGTCGGCCGACTCTTCCTTGGAATCGCTCCGGGCGTACCTCTTGGTTGCCGGACTTTTGGAAGACAGCCGAAGCGAATGTGTTTATGTCATAGAACGCAAGAGCAAAGCCATCAAACGCGGTGGTGAAGTCAACCGTAAAGAAGTCGAAGCGATGCTGTTTGATGAAGCGCTTGAAAAAGTGAAAAGCCAACATTCCGATTGGGAATGGCCGAGCGAATAATCTTTACTTTTTATTCCATATACGCTAAGATTCATTCGAACTTCAATCGAGGTTCGCTCTTAGGGGAGTAGTTGAATTTTTGAGTCACCAACACGACATGCAAATGTCTGGCTCAAGAACCGTTAAGGAACAAGACCTTTGGCAAAATGCCGGAGGTCTTTTTATTTTCCGTGGACCTAGGCTGGAGGAAAACAAGATGTACGAAAAACAAACGATTGCCGAGATTGAAAAAGAACTGCAAACTTCATCCGTCCATGGTCTTTCGAAAGCGGAAGCCAAAAAACGGCTGGAGGAACACGGTCCCAATGCATTAGCCCAAGGCAAAAAGAAGGGCTGGCTTTTGGTGTTCCTCGGGGAATTCAACGATTCCTTGATCTATCTTTTATTAGGCGCCGCCGTCATTTCCATGATTTTGGGCGAATGGGTTGACTCGTTGATTATCTTAGCGGTCGTTTTCCTCAATGCCATCATCGGAACGGTCCAAGAAACCAAAGCCGAAAAAGCTTTGGAAGCTCTTAAAAAACTCTCGAGTCCGACGACGATTGTGCGACGTGACGGAGAACTTTTGGAAATCAAAGCCGAAGACTTGGTGCTTGGCGATGTGGTGGTCTTGGAAGAAGGACGCGTCGTCAGTGCCGACCTTCGTTTAACCCAAGCGATCAACTTGCGCACCGACGAATCATCCCTTACCGGCGAATCGTTGCCGATTGAAAAAGATGCGACCCTCATCTACAACGAAGATGTGGGATTAGCGGATCGCAAAAACTGTGCCTTCATGTCGACGCCTGTTGTCTACGGACGTGGCGAGGGCATTGTCGTCAATACCGGCATGAAAACCGAAATCGGAAAGATTGCGACCCTTTTACGCGATACCAAAGAAGAAGACACGCCTTTACAAAAGCGTTTGGCAGATCTCAGCAAACTGTTGGGTATTGTCGCTATTGTCATCATCGTGGCGATGTTTTCCATTTCCGTGATTGAAAAAATGATGGAAGGCCCGATTAACGATTTGTGGGGCTTCTTAGGCGATACATTCTTATCCGCGATTGCTTTAGCTGTCGCCGCGGTCCCTGAAGGATTAACCGCGGTGGTGACCATCGTTTTAGCCTTAGGCGTCCAAAAAATGGTCAAGGTTAATACGATTGTCCGTCATTTGCCTTCGGTTGAAACCCTAGGTGCGGTCTCGGTGGTCTGCTCCGATAAAACCGGAACATTAACTCAAAACAAAATGACCGTTGTCAAAACATATATCAACGACACACTTGAAGACGTCTCAGCAAAGAGTGATTCGGCTCTCCGTGAAATGGCTCGCGGTTTTATGCTTTCGAGTAACGCCAGCATCGAACATGGTGTCTATGGCGACCCGACCGAAATCGCCCTTTTGGACTTTGCCCGTAAACAAGGACTCGAAAAAAGCACAGAAGAAGCGCTCACTCCGCGAATTCAAGAAATTCCGTTTGATTCCGTCCGTAAAATGATGTCTACGATGCATGATTTCGGTGACCGAAAAGTCATCTACACCAAAGGCGCGATGGATTCCGTCTTACGTTTTGCCGACCGTATTAAAATCCAAGGCGAAGTCCGTCCTATAACCAAAGAAGACATCGAACATATCAAGCATGCTTCCTCGAAAATGGCCGAAAGCGCCCTTCGCGTTTTAGCCGTTGCCGAACATGAAGGCTCGTACGCCATCGATGAAAGCCATTTAATCTTTATCGGACTTGTCGGCATGGTGGACCCCGCCCGTCCGGAAGCCAAACCCGCGGTCCGTGAATTCAAGAAAGCCGGCATTATGACGGTCATGATTACCGGTGACCACCGCGATACCGCCTTTGCCATTGCCAAGGAATTAGGCATTGCCGAAAAACCTGAGCAATGCATGAGCGGAGATGTTTTAGCTACCCTCAGTCAGGAACAATTGAACGAAGCCGTGAAGACCATCCGTGTCTTTGCCCGCGTTTCGCCTGAAAATAAAGTGGCCATCGTCAAAGCTTTCAAAGCCAATAACCAAATCGTGGCCATGACCGGAGACGGCGTCAACGACGCGCCTTCGCTCAAAACCGCGGATATTGGTATCGCCATGGGCATCACCGGCACCGACGTAGCCAAAGGTGCAGCGGATATGGTCCTCAGCGACGATAACTTCGCCTCCATTGAAAAAGCGGTGGAAGAAGGCCGTGGTATTTATGCCAACATCAAAAAGACTGTTTTATTCCTCTTATCGACCAACTTCGGCGAAGTCATTGCGATGTTTGCTTGTGTCTTAATGGGCCTTCCGATGCCGTTATTGGCCTCTCACATTCTTTGGGTCAACTTAATGACTGACTCGCTACCCGCCATCGCTTTAGGAGCTGATTCTAAAGACCCCGACATCATGAACGAAAAACCGCGCCCTGCGAACGAATCTTTATTTGCCCATCACGGCATTCTCACGACGTTATCGTATGGTTTCATCATCGCCGCGATTACTGTGGTAGCCTTTTTAATCCCCGGCATCCGCGAGCTCAATGCCCAACATGGCTCGGTTAGTTTGGAAGCCATCAAAGGACTCTACTTTGATCTATCCGGCGAAGCCACGGACATCCTTCGTGAATCGCGGACCTATGCATTTACCGTTCTCGGCGTGAGCGAACTCTTCCATATGCTCGGCATGGCCAACATGCGCAAGAGCTTTGTGCGCTTATTCAAAGGCAAAAACATCCTCTTCCCGATCGCGTTCTTCTTTGGTCTTGGCATGCAAATCCTTGTCACCGAAATTCCTTTCCTCGAAAAAGCCTTTGAAACGAACGGACTTTCCATCGTTGAATGGCTCCTTTTGGCGGTGCTTTCCACGACGCCTCTTGTTGTTCACGAAATCGTCGTGCTCATTCAAAAACTTGCTTCGCTCAAAAAAGCAAAATAGGCACAAAAAAAGATCGGCAAACCCGATCTTTTCTTTTAGAAACTATTTCTTTTCTTCTTTAACGGGAAGTTTTTCTTCGACTTTTTTCTTGAGGTCCGCTCCGGCTTTGCTGGCGGCCGCTAAAGCTTTAATGATGATGAAGATCAATAAAGCGACGAGTAAGAAGTCGATGATCGTTTGAAGAAAGATACCCCAGTTCATCGTAATGTACGTGGTGTAATAGGTGATGTTTCCTTGCGCATCGGCAACGGCGGTTCCTTCGGTGCTGAGCGGGTTGGGGTTCTCGACGGCTTTTAAGACCCAGACAAGGTCGTTGAGGTTTCGTCCGGTAATCAAGGCGATCAAGGGCATGAAGATATCCTTGACTAAGCTGGCGATGATTTTGGCGAACGCTCCGCCGATGATGA
>CAZKHP010000019.1:0-12543 GCA_964552695.1 uncultured Staphylococcaceae bacterium
CTTTGCTTTGTTACCTCAAACTTGGTCTTTCATCCTTAAACTATTCGTTGCGGATTTTGTGATGACGCTTGTCATCTTCGCTTTTTCGTTAATCACTAAAAATGCTTCTTGCTACGACGCTTATTGGAGCCTTGTTCCGTTAGTCCTTGTCATCGCGCATCTTCTCGGCCTTGAAACCCTTTCTTGGGTCCATGTCCCTTTTGTCGTTGCCATCGGTTTTTGGGGAACCCGACTGACCCTCAACTGGATCAAATCGTTCTATTCCTTTGAATACATCGACTGGCGTTATACGATGCTTCAAAAGGCCCATCCCAAGATTTGGCTTTTGACCAATTTCTTTGGAATCCATTTGATTCCGACAATCGTCGTTTTCCTTGCAATGCTGCCGTATATTTACCTGCTCGAAGTGGCTCCTACCGAGTTTTCGATGTGGTCTTTGATCGGTTTAGCGGTCTCGGTTGCCGCCACGATTTTGCAATTGGTCAGTGATCGGCAAATGGCTTCGTTCCCTGCTAACTCTAAAAACAAAGGAAAATGT
This sequence comes from uncultured Staphylococcaceae bacterium, assembly GCA_964552695.1. GTDB lineage: Bacteria > Bacillota_I > Bacilli_A > RFN20 > CAG-826 > CALMWE01. Next base: position 539 of record CAZKHP010000019.1, read on the forward strand.
GTCAATATCGGTTTATGGAAATACTCCCGCCATCCCAATTATTTTGGGGAATGTCTCATGTGGCTTGGTGTCTATTTGATGGCGGTCCCTTATATCTACGCCATCCGTCCGATCTATGCGCTTTACTTTGCCGTTGGGACGGTGGCAATGTTCGCTTTATTCTTAGGTATTTCAATCCCGATGATGGAGAAACGTCAACGCAGCAAAATCGGTTATGAACAATATCGCCAAAAAACATCCGTTTTCATTTTGGCGCCCCAACGTAAAAAACATGGCTAAAAGCAGTGACTCCATCGGCCGAATGACGCCATCAGAACGCGGCCATCTTTTCCCAATCATCCTTAGCGAAAGCATGCCGGAATGGCATGCTCTTTATCGTCTTGAAAAAACGCTTATCGTCAATGCGGTAGGAAAAGAAACGGTGGAACGAATCCACCATATTGGGAGCACATCAGTTCCGGGTCTTTTGGCAAAACCGACCATTGATATTTTGCTTGAGATCAAAGGCAACACCGACCTTGATAAGCTCATTCGCGATTTGATAGGCATCGGTTACCTTTATGAAAGCAAACCTATGAATCCGGCTCCCGGGATGATGTTCATGAAAGGGTATTCGCTCCAAGGTTTCTCGGGACAAGCCTATCACCTTCATGTCCGTTACCTTGGGGATTGGAATGAACTCTACTTTTGCGATTACCTGCGAAAACATCCCGAAGTCGCAAAAAAATATGCCAAATTGAAACTCGCCCTCAAACAAAAGTTTGAATTTGACCGGGATGCCTATACCGAAGGAAAAACGGCTTTTTGCAAGGAAATTACCATCAAAGCAAGACATTCTCTCGGAAACAAATATGCGATTTCCAAAACAAAAATGCTGGCGCGGCTAAAGCACGCCGAGATCGAATATCCCGGTTTGTTTTCGCGACGGATTGAACGTCCCTGGGGAATCCTTTTTTTAAATCCCGAGAACCCAACTTCTCACGATTCCAATCACGCTGTCATTACCCATGGACGAGCCTATCGCCGGATTTTGGATGAAATCCTGGTGACTTTTGAACACTATAAAATCACTCCCCGAATCTACGAGTCATTTCGTCCGGGTCAATGGAAAGCACTCGAACCTCTTTTGACGGAACGCGGTTTCGCCATTGAAAAGGGATCCTGCTCGTTTATGTATCATCAAACCGGCACAACTCACAAAGTACCGACAAACCTGATATTTAAGCAACAAACACGATTTGATGAAGAGCTCTTCAAAAAACTATTCGAAGAAAATGAATGGCCCTATGCTATGCCGGTTCAAAAGGCATGCTTTTCTTCTCCTCGGTTTTACAACTTCGTAGGGTTCCTAAACGAGAATCCGGTGGTGAACGCTTCCATTTTGAACTTAGGCAACGGTTTATATCGGATTGACGATGTTGAAACCGTTGAAGCCTACCGAGGTCACGGTTATGCCCGCGAAATGATGGCCTTCCTTATTCAATATTTCGAAGAAAACATTCGGGGAACGCTTTACCTTTGGGTCGCAAACCCAACCGCCCGACGCATCTATGAAGAGTTTGGCTTTATCCCTTTCGAGCTTCTTCCTACACCCTGGTCTGCTTACCGAAAGTAATCCTATTTCTCCTCGCGACTTTTTTCTTTTTAAACCATACGCCCCTTTTTTATGACAAAATATCGTTGTGATGCTTATTTAAGTGGACTTTACGATTAACGGAGGAAACCCTATGAACTTCTTTGAACTCTTCTTTGGCTACTTCAGCGACGGTCCCGGCGATCCCCCCAGTCAGTATTGGGATGGCTTGGGGAAAGGCGCCTATGAGGATTGGCGCCATTATGCATGGATGATTTTGGTCATTCTGCTTTCCGTCGTCGGCTATCAAATAGCCAAGCGAAAACCCAAAGCCGGGAAGATTCTTGTGATTTCTCTTTCAAGCGCTTTATTTATCACGCGGTTGGTCCATCAAACCTTCCGTGGAATTGCGGGTGTGGAAGTTCCTTGGTTCGGTGCTTTGCCCTGGCATATGTGCACGGTCTTAACGTTCGTTTTACCGATTGTCATCGTTTTCGACATTAAAGTCCTCAAACAAGCGGTTTATGTGCTTTCAATCATGGGTGGCATCATCACGATTTTAGTGGGTGATTACTTCGTTGACCTTTTCCTTCCTTTTTCCGCGATGGAAGGTATCACCGCCCATACCTTGTTGGTGGTGCTTCCTATTATGGAAATCGGACTTGGAAATTTCCGTTTAGAAATCAAAAAGTATTGGCATGTCCTTGCCGGCATGCTGGTTTTCATGGGATGGGCAACTTTGGCCAATGAAGTGGTGTTTAAGGGTTACGATCCCAACTATATGTATCTACGGCATAACGGTCTTCCGGGAAATATTGGCGGGGACAATTATTTCCTTATTTACATCGGCATTTTCTTGCTTTTCTCCGCAGCGATTTACGGACTTCCCATCGCTTATAAAAAGCTTTTTGCAAAGAAAAACAGCGTAACCCCGGTTCACGCGGAGGGATAACCATGATTCTTTATTTTTCGGGAACGAACAATTCGAAGTACATTGCCGAAACCTTGGGTGATCTCTTAGAGGACCGTGTCGTTTCCATCGGTCTAGCTCATAAAAAGAAAGAAACCATTTTTGCCTTGGGCGAAGGCGAAAGCCTTGGCTTTGTCTGTCCGGTCCACGGATGGAATCTTCCTTATATCATGGATGTCTTTTTCAATGAACTGACTATCGACGGCTACAAAGGAAACTATGTTTATGGAGTCTTTACATGCGGCGCTAACGATGGCCTTGCGAGTCAAGACTTACGAAAACTCCTTGATAAAAAAGGCATCAAGATGAATGCTTCGTTCGCGATTGAAATGCCCGATAACTACATTCCCTTCTACGATGTTCAACCGCTTGAGGAACAAACTAAAATGCTCACCGCGGCGGCCCAATGGGTACCCACGATTGCCCAACGGATCAAAGCCAAAGAAGCGGTGATCCTGCATACCAAAAAGAACCCACCCAAGATTTTCAGCAGTCTTGTTGGGAAGATGATGAAAATGGGCATGAAATACCCGAACGAGTTTTTTGTCACCGACGCCTGCATCTCCTGCGGTCTTTGTGCCGCCAATTGTCCGATGTCGACCATCACCATGACCGACGGAAAACCGGTTTGGAAAGGCGAATGCACCAAGTGTTTGAAATGTGTTCATTATTGCCCTGTTGCGGCCATACAAATGAGCAAAAAGACCGCAAAACGCGGTCGTTATCACCACCCCCATTATCCTTTACCCTAAGTGTTGTATAATAAAAACGAGAGGTGAACGCTATGCAACTGAAGTTCAGGCAACGCGTCTTTTCGTGGTTTGATACGTACGACATTACCGATGGCATCGGAGCAACCGTATTCTCTGCTAAAGGCAAATTCTCGCTCTGGGGTCACAAACTGCTCATCCTCGACAACAACGGCCAAGAAATCGGCATGTTGAAAGAATGCCGGATGCGCCTCCGTCCTCAATTCAAGGTCTTCGTCAATGGGGTGCTGCTCGGCAAAATCATTAAACGGATTTCGCTGTTCAGCCCAAAATTCAAATTCACGTTTAACCCATGGGAAGTCAAAGGCAATTTGTTCGCTTTTGATTATCAAATCGTGGATGGCCAACGCGTTGTGGCCACGGTTTCCAAAGAACTTTTCCGTTTATCCGATACGTACATGATTGATGTGAACGAACCCAAGGATGCTTTGCTTTCCTTGATGGTGGTTCTCGGTATTGATATTGCCAAAGAACGTAAAGCACGCCGTAACGCCAACCGTTAACTCTCCACGTTGTTTTTGAAAGGAATCGTATGAAACTGTGTATTCGTCAACGCATTTTTAGCTGGTTTGATACGTATGACGTCACCTCAGAGGATGGGGTGACTTTCTTTACGATCCGAGGGGAACTGGCTTTGTTCCATCATCGGCTCACAGTGCTTGATGCCAACGGTAGAGAAGTCGCATCGTTGGAAGAACGGATGCTCACTTTCCGCAAACACTTTTACATTGATATTCCGAACGGCGCTTCCGGAGAGCTCATCAAAGAATGGACGCTTTTCCAACCGCGCTTCTTTCTGGACTTTGTGCCTTGGACCGTGACCGGTGATTTCTTTGGCTGGGATTACTCGATCCTCAACGGTCCCACAGAAATTGCCCGAATATATAAACAGTTTTTTACTTGGGGTGACACGTATGTCATTGACGTGGCAAACCCTAATGATGCGCTTCTATGCCTGCTGATCGTGGTCGGAATCGACATTACCAAAGAAGATTACCATTAAATAAAAACGGTCCGAGAAATCCTCGGACCGTTTTTATTTCTATTTTCCAGCCAGCAGCTTTTCAGCCCAATCGCGAACACGTTGCTCCGTATCGTCCTTCAAAGGGCCTTCCTGAGCCTTAACGAAAAACTCGCCGGGTTCACAAACAATCTTGGCTTTCGCCTTCTTAAAGGTTTTCATCATAAAGTCATTCGCATAGCCGAAATGTTTGGCCATAAACGTCAAAAACTTGTTGTTGACTTCAACCACGTCCATGCGAGTATCCAAGCAAGCCACTTTCTTGTCTTTCAGTAATCCCTTAAAAGCACGGACCAGGGATTGCATGTTGGGGGTTGGACGAAACGCCCGCGTGGGGGAAGCGAAGATCACAACGTCTGCCGACGGGAAATTGTTTTCCGTCACTTGGGCGATGGTGGCAAGTTCGACCGTCTCGCCTTTTGAAGTCAATGTTTCTTTGAGCATACCGGCAACTTTGCCTGTATTTCCAAAGACCGTATCAAAGATGATGAGAATCATATTATTTTCTCCTTTTGTTTTTAACTTCCAGCGGATTCATACCGCTTTAAACCCAGTTTGAAAAGCAAATAGCCGAGCATGACCAGAAAACTCACGACCAAAGCAATTATTCCCGTCAAAACCCAGATGCTTTTTCCTTCATACAAGTAAGAGACAGGGTAATACATAACTAGGGAAAACGGGATAATGGCGACCAAAATAACCTTGACGATGTCGTGGAAGATTTCAAGAGGATATTTGGTGAAGTTGCTCAATTCGTAGATGCCCGACATCACGGAAATGCTCCGTTTCATCCAGAACGCTAACGAGGCAGTAATCAGCTTGATGGCAAAGAAAAGGAAGATGGCGAGAAAACCGCAGATTACCAAGGGCATGACGTTATTGAAAGTCCACACAATGTTTTGCTGAGGGCCGTAAACCGCTAGAAAGATAATGCCAAGAACTAGTTCGCCAAAGCCTTCGTATTGGAATTCTCGGGCTACGATTTGAAACAAAGGATTCAAAGGACGGGTCAAGATGGGATCCAATTCGCCTTTGGTCACCATCCAGTTACCGAGGCTCCACAGGTTATCGCTCAAAATGTGGTCGATGGCTTTAGGAACCAAACAGAATCCATAAAGGAAGACCATCTTCTCAATGGTCCAGTCGCCTAAAGCGGGAATCGCAGTGATGGTCAGGTACAACGTAAAAAACGCCGCGGTATTGCTGGCGATAAAGCCAAAGCTTCCGATAATCGCATCCATTCGGTATGCCAGTTTGGATTTGATGGCCATGGCCAAGTATTTGGGATAGATTTTGAGGTACTTCAACATACTTATCCTCCCACACTGATGACGCGTTTGACCGTTCGTCCAAACGTCACATACGAAAGTAAACCTAGGAAAATCACCCAGACGCATTGCCAAGCAATCTTGATGAACGCCTCTTCGATGCCATACATGCCTAAAGCGATAAAGGCGGGTGTTTGAAGCATGGATGCAAAAGGCAGGAAATTGAAAACGGTTTGTAACCAAGGCGGGAAAAACGAGAGTGGAATCATGCCTCCGGAAAGAAACGACATCACCGAATCCTTGACCAACATGACGCCAAAGAGGGCCCCGGTAAAGAACGCGACTTGACCGATAATAAAATCGAAACTATCGATGATCAGCATGGATAAGAAACTCGACACGATGAACAACAAAAGGTTGTACCAAGTCGGGAAAGCCACGCCAAACGCAAAGTGCAAAATCAACTGAGCGGGAACATACAGGGGAAAGAAAAACAAGATAAACGAACCGATGTATTGTCCGATGGAGGAATACATTTGCGTTCTTCGGTAATTAATGGGTTTACTCAAGCGGTTGGCAATGGTTCCGTCACGGATATCGCTTCCGACGTTATAAAACGAACTGGAACTGTTGACCAAGTGGCCGATGATCCGCGCGCTGACGACATAGGCAAGCATCCCCGTGCTCGTAAAGCCGTTGATCGTCGCAGTCGGAGAACTGGAAAAGACGGCAATCCATAAAAAGCAATAGATGACCATGGCTACGATATCGCCGACGAGCCAGCCAAAAATGGCGAACTTGTAAACGAAAGTTCCCAGCACGCCGGCTTTGATGAATCCCGAATAGCGATTAGTAAGCCTTTTTCTCATAAATGACTTTAACGACCTTTTCAATCGAGTTTTCCTTGATTTTGACATCGATGACTTCGCAGTGATTGAAAACATAGCGAAGCACATCCTTGGTTTGAACTTTATCCGCATCAAAGGAAATGCTGAGGTAATGGTCGACGATTTCAAATTGAAGTTGACCCGAGAATTTCTTATTGAATTCGTCGAGGTCCATCCGGTCTTTGGCCGAAACAAACACCTGACGGGTATCGCCAAAACGGTTTTTCACGTCTTGCAAGGGACCGTCAAAGAGAATTTTGCCTTCATCGATGATGATGATCCGTTCGCACAAATTGGCGATATCGTTCATATCGTGAGTCGTCAAAATAATCGTGGTTTGATATTGGGCGTGAATCTGCTTGATCGCAGCGACGATTTTTTCTTTGACTAAAACATCCAAACCGATGGTCGGTTCGTCGAGAAACATGATTTCCGGGTTATGCAAGAAGGCCGCGGCCAAATCCGCCCGCATCCGTTGGCCCAAAGAAAGCGTACGTACCGGTGAATCCATGAACTTATCCAGTTCCAAAATGTTTTTCAAATTCGCCAATCGTTCGTTGTAATCTTTTTCGGGAATTTCGTAGATCGATTGCAGAAGTTTAAAAGATTCAATTAAGGGAAGATCCCACCAAAGCTGTGTCCTTTGACCAAAAACGACGCCGATATGTTTCAAAACCTTATTGCGGTATTTTCCTTTGTAAGGCTCCATGCCATCAATCAGAATCTTTCCTTCGGTAGGCGTCAAAATGCCGCACATCATCTTGATGGTCGTGCTTTTGCCTGCACCGTTGGCACCGATATAACCGACGATTTCGCCTTTGCCAATCGAAAAATTGACATCGTTGACGGCGATGATTTTTTCTTTTTTGGCGGAGAAAAGCGTCTTTGCCATGCCCGAAAGACCTTGCTTTCGGATCGGACGATAGAAAACTTTCGTGACGTGTTGCGCTTCAATCATAAAGAAAACCTCATTCCATGTATCATTTTAAACGACTCCGTTTGCTTACGCAAAAGAAAAAGGGGTTAGACTTGAAAAATAAATAGAGGGGACTATAATGACTACGTTATAAAAAGGAAGGTTTTTATGAAACAACTTTTATTTGTTATTCTGCAAAACAGTGACCAAGCCCATTGTTTGTTTAAGGAATTGCACGCCCGTGGTTACAACGGTACGACCGCTTCCACGAGTTCCATTTCAAGAACGCTTTTGGATGATCCCACGTTTGAACCCATGATCGGCAATCTTCGCCAAGTCGTGAACTCCGGGTTTGAAAGCAACATCTCGCTTTACATCATTTTGGACGAATCGCGCGTCGAAGAAGTCCAAGCCTTGATTCGCAAGTATACGGAAAATTTCCAAGGCACCCACGGTGGTATGGCCGTGATTCCGCTCATTAAATTCGAAGGAAGTTTCTAACATGCTGGATTCGATTGGCGTGCTCTTACCGCTTATTTTAGCCATGCTTTTCGGTTTGTTGGCCACACGGCTGATGAAACCGTTAGGTCTCCCCAATGTCACCGGTTTTTTACTTGCCGGCGTCTTGATCGGCCCCTTTCTCTTAGGCCGCTTGTTACCGAATGTATTTCTTTCTGCCGAAGACGTCAAAGGTTTTGGTTTGATTACTGAAATCGCCTTAGGCTTCATCGCGTTTTCTATCGGTACTTCTTTTAAAAAGGAAACCTTGAAAACCGTTGGCAAAAAGATTGTTATCATCACGATTTTAGAAGGTCTCGGTGCCCTTTTTGTCACGATGTTGGCGCTCTTCCTTGCTTACTTATTGATTCCCGGAATCCCGCTTGCGGTGGTCATCGTTTTAGGTGCCATCGCCACAGCGACTGCTCCTGCCGCGACCCTAATGGTCGTACGTCAATACAATGCCCATGGTCCGGTTACCGATACCTTGTTACCGGTCGTAGCCTTGGATGATGCCGTGGCCTTAATGAGTTTCGCCGTTTGCTTTCCGATCGGGGAAGCCTTGGCCAGCGGTGCTTCGATTACCATTGTTGATGTCTTGTTGATTCCTTTGGCTGAAATCGTCTTATCGTTAGCCATCGGTGCGTTGATCGGTTTCTTACTCTCGTTTGCCATGCGCTTTTTCCATTCGCGTGCCAACCGTTTGTCATTAATGATTCTCGCCGTCCTTATCGGCGTGGCCCTTGCGCGCATTAAAGTCAGTGCCAAAGAAGCCACGTTATCGTCATTATTGACCTGCATGATGATTGGTGCGATTTTGGTCAACGCCCGTGCCGACGGAGACAAAATTCTGGAAGGTTCGGAGCGTTGGACACCGCCTTTGTTCATGCTGTTCTTCGTCATCAGCGGTGCTAGCCTAGACTTATCCGTCTTCTTAAGCGGCGGCATTATCTTGGCCATCGCGGGCGTCTACATCGTCTTCCGTATGGTCGGTAAATTCCTTGGTGCCTATGCCGGGGGAAAAATCACCCACGCGGATCCGGTGGTGCAAAAATACTTGGGTTGGACCCTGTTCCCGCAAGCCGGCGTGGCCATCGGTATGGCAACCCTGGCTTCCCGCGGATTCGAGACCCATCCCGAATATGGCGCGTTGATTTTGGCGGTGGCTCTTGCTGCTACTCTCATCTATGAACTTACCGGCCCGATCATCACCAAGATTGCGCTTCAAAAAGCCGGCGAGATTGCTCCCGACGTAAAGAAAAACCCACAAGTGTCGCACAATTAATTCCCTAATCGCCATCCTACAAGGATGGCTTTTTTATTTTGCCGGGCCTAACCCCAAAAGATATCCAACTCTTTTAAGTTCATTTGGTGGTTTTTTACGAGTGTGTTATGATAATCCAAGCGAGGAATTAATATGCCACAAACGCCCCAGACCACCATCGTCGTGGTCAACTCTCCACGGCTTTTACGAAAGTTCATTGATTTTCCGGTCTCCCTTTATAAAGGAAACCCTTATTTTACTCCGTACATTTTCGAAGATGAAATCGACAATTTGACCCCCGGGAAAAATCCCGCCAACAAGTATTGCGACTTCCGCCTTTTCTTAGCGTACCGAGGCAAAACCATCGTGGGCCGTATCTGCGGCATCATCAACCGCTTTGCTAACGAAAAATACCATCAAAAACGCGTCCGTTTCAACCGGATTGATATGATTGATGATATCGAAGTCACCAAAGCTTTGATCGGCGCGGTCGAAGCGTGGGGCAAGGAAAACGGCCTCACCGAGATTAACGGGCCGCTCGGTTACAGCGACCAAGACAAAGAAGGCTTGCTGACCAAAGGGTTTGACCAACACAACATGTTCGCGACCTTCTACACCCATCCTTACTATGTCACCCATCTGGAAAGCCTGGGTTTCAAAGTGGATGCCACGTGGGTCGAATACCGTCTTCACTTCCCCGATAACCTCGACGCGAAATTCACCAAACTCGCCGACTACGCCAAAAAGAAATTCAACGTTCACTTGGTGCACATCAAGTCCAAACGCAAAAAAGATCTCAAACCGTACGTTTACCAAGTCCTTGGTTTAACCAACCGGGCCTATAAAGATCTCTACGGTTATGTCCCCATCGATGAAAAACAAATGGACCACTTGGCCGATATGACGATTCCGCTCATCAACCTCGATTATTTACAAGTCGTCTGTGACGAAAACGAAAAAGTCGTCGCCTTCGGTTTGATGATGCCGACGCCCGTGTTCGCTTTGAAAAAATGTAACGGCCACCTCTTTCCCTTTGGTTGGATCGGCATGCTTCATGCGATCAAACACAGCAAAGTTCTCGATATGCTTCTGGTCGCCATCGAACCCGAATTGAAAAATTCCGGCATTCTCACGATTGTCTTTGAAGCCGCTCTCAAAAACGCCATCAAAAACAAGGTCAAATACGCTGAAACCGGTCCTGAACTTGAATACAACACGAACGTTCAAGCACTGTGGAAATCATTCAAAACCGAACAACATAAGACCCGTTCCGCGTTCTTGAAACCCATCGAATAACCCAACCCCCAAAAATCTTTTGAAACGCTCTGTGTCATCGGAGCGTTTTCTTTTTCGATAGGCTATCGGCCAAAATTCGAAATCGTTAGAAACGATGGTTGACACAAACACGGGCTGCCTTATAATGGCGGTGTCGGAAATTATTGCAGGTAGACGAGGCTATCATCGGGATACGGATTCCTGCCGCGGAGTGGTGGAGACACCATGAGAAGGCGACCAGTTTCCATCGAGAACAAGGTGGCGACTAAGTGAATTTCATTGCCCGTTGATGTTGAAGTTTGGACATCGCACCTTCCTTTTCGCGATTTTCGCTTCCCCCGCCCCTCCGACGGGGCATTTTTTTGTATAAGGGGTAACACAATGAAGAAAAAAGGCATCAAAAAAGCAGTCGCCAAAAAGCCATTGAAGCGGTCCGCGGTTGAAGAGAGAAACCTTCTCGACAACAAGCATTTAAGCGCGGCCAGCAACCATCCGGTTGAGGTCATTCTTAAAGAACTCCACACCGGCATGACCGGGCTGAGCGAAGAAGGCGTCTCCCAATCTCGTGAACGCCATGGCAGAAACAAAATTACCAAAGCCAAAAAGATTACCGTTTTTCAACGTCTTCTCAAAGCGTTCATTGATCCGTTCACAGGTATTTTATTTATTCTTGCCGGTGTCAGTTTGGTGACCGACGTCATTTTAGCCGATCCGGCTCATCGGAACCCGATGACGGTCATCATCATCGTGACCATGGTCCTCATCAGCGGCTCTCTTCGTTTCATTCAAGAAATCCGGTCGGACAAAGCCGCCGAAAAACTCCAAGAAATGGTGGAAACGACCGCCGCCGTCGAACGCGAAGGCGTCAAAGCTGAAATCCCACTTGATGAAATCGTCGTCGGCGATATCATTCACCTTTCCGCCGGAGACATCGTCCCCGCGGATGTGCGCATTATCACCGTCAAAGACCTATTCATTTCCCAATCCACCTTAACCGGAGAAAGCGAACCGGTCGAAAAACTGGTGGATCTACCGGACCATAAGTTTGTGGCGATGACCGACCGCAAAAACTTAGCCTTCATGGGCACAACCGTTATTTCCGGAGCCGCTAAAGCGGTGGTCGTCCTCGTCGGGAACGACACGATGCTCGGACGTGTGGCCAAGAAACTGACCGAAAAAGTTGAAAAGACCAGCTTTGAAAAAGGCGTCAGTTCCGTCAGTTGGCTGCTCATCCGTTTCATGCTGATTCTCGTTCCGGTCGTCTTTTTCGTCAACGGCTTTACCAAAGGCGATTGGCTCGAAGCGTTCCTGTTTGCCATTTCCATCGCCGTCGGATTGACCCCGGAAATGCTCCCGATGATCATGACGACCACACTCGCCAAAGGCGCGGTGGCGATGTCCCGCGAAAAAACGATTATCAAAAACCTCAACTCGATCCAAGGCTTTGGCTCGATGGATGTGCTGTGTACCGATAAAACGGGAACGTTGACCCAAGACCGCGTTGTCCTCCAATACCATCTCGATGTGATGGGCTTTCCGAATCTTCGTGTCCTGCGTCACGGT
>CAZKHP010000020.1:0-3285 GCA_964552695.1 uncultured Staphylococcaceae bacterium
CCCAACGGGTAGTACTTAGCTTCTGTAAAGGCGTAAGCAGGGCTTTTGGAATAGTCATGGATATAACGCATTTGGGAGTAGGCATCGGAATCTTTCAAAGCGATTTTTTCAAGCGTTTGGCTATCCGCTTTGGTCACTTTGGCCAAAACCTTATTGAGCGGTTCGAGTTTCTTGCGTTGCCGTTTGGAGATTTTCTTGTTAGCGAAAATAATGTACAGCGGTCCGCCGAAAAGCGGGAATAAAGCAATCAAAAGGATCCAAATGATTTTGTAAGAAGGATGCGAGGGTGAGTTGAGAATATAGAGTACAACGATGACCGAGAAGACATCCAAGACGACGTTCACCCACCAAAAATAATCATGGAGCCATGTCAAAACGGCGATGATGCCGGCGATTTGCGCCAACATCAGGAGGGCAACGATGAAAACTCTTGAAAAGAGTGTCTTAAAGAATTTTTTCATAATGCCTCCTAGAAATATCATAGCATCGCAGTGGTTTTTTCCAAGAACCAAAAAAGAAAAACGAAGTTTCTTTTTCACCTGATAAATGGACAAAAATATGGAAAAGGAGGCTTCGCTGGACATTATCTTCCGATAGAGGCACAATATCATCACAAGGGGAAATTGAAATATGGGTTTACAAAGTAACGGTCCGGTCAAAGTCAGCGATTTAAGGATGGCACAACGTGTGGCTATCCATGATGTCATCAGACTCCGCGGCAGTGAATTCGTGGTCGAGGCCATCGAAACGCTGGGAAATAATGTCGTTTTCCGGTTGCGCAACTCGGCGGGAGAAATTCAAAAAGCCTCTTTCAAAGGATGGCAGCCCATCAGCGTCATCACCGAGAGTAAGCTTTAAATTAAAAAAGCGGGTGATTGAGTAGTCTTTTTGCGTCTACAATGCCCAACCATATGGGCAAGCACATAGTGAAACAAAAAAACAGCCACTCGATGGCTGTTTGAATGCTTTTAAACCGGGATTAAGGTTTTTTTGTTGGTTCCGGCTTGAGTCTCAAAGTTGGTGGGGATAACAGGGGTCGAACCTGCACAAGTTTCCTTATAAGATCCTAAGTCTTACGCGTCTGCCAGTTCCGCCATATCCCCAAAGTGGTGCCGACGAGAGGAATCGAACCTCCAACCTATTGATTACAAATCAATTGCTCTGCCAATTGAGCTACGACGGCATGGTGGACGCTGCAGGGATCGAACCTGTGACCTCATCCGTGTGAAGGATGCGCTCTCCCGACTGAGCTAAGCGTCCGCAATAAATGCTTATTAATGATACCAAAGACTGACAGTGTTTTCAATAACTCAAAAAGACCGAAAAGAAAGTATTTTTACGCCTCGCGTTTGGAAAGGCCGTGGGTGAGGTTGACCGCCCAAGTCCCACGAGAAACAATGCTCACCCCGATGAGGGCTTTCAGGACGTCAAACGATTGCACGACAATGAATATTACGATGATGTCGAGACCTGTAAAAAGGGCCAATGCCCATGTCGTGGGAACGACAAACACCCACATCGTCATCGAGTCGAAGAGGAATGTGATCAGCGTTTTTCCACCAGCACGAAGGGTCATATAGGAACAGACCGACAACGAGAACGCCCAGAGGAATGAGGCATACACCAAAAGAAGTTTGGTCGCCAACAATTTTTGCTCCGGCGTGACTTCCACAAACATATACGGAGCGACAAAGGCCAAGATAGCCATCACGACACCCGCGACCAAAGAAATAAAAATACCTAAGATAAATAACTTTTTGTTGTTCTCTTTGGCTTCCTCGATTTTGCCCGCGCCTAAAAGATTGCCGACCATGACACCGATACCGACGGACAAGCCTTGGAAAACGATACCAAAGATATCGGTCATCGTATAAACGATGGATAGCGCGGAAAGGACGCCATCTCTTTGAGCATAGGCCAACGAAAGCATGACCATTCCCCCGGCCCATAATACTTCGTTAAAGAATAACGGAAAGGACTTTTTGGAGATGATTTTGACCATTTTCTTTTCGATATGGAAATGAGAAAACACACCTTTGGAAAAGGGCGTATTGATTTTTTTGACGAGGATAAATGTGGCAATGAACTCCACGCAGCGAGCAATGACCGTCGCAATCGCGGCTCCGACCACACCCATGTCTAAGCCATAGATCATAAGCGCATTGAACCCGATGTTGGTGATAAGGGCAATAATGCCGGTGATTAACGGATAAATCGTCTTTCCGGTTTCACGGAATGTGGTGGCATAAACGGTGGTATACGCCATCGGAATCAGACTCAACAAAATGATGGGTAAATATTGCATGCCCAAACGAAGAATTTCCTCGGCGTTCGAAGCACTGCGCGTATAGAAACCAATCAACGTAGATCCGCCGAAAAAGAAAAGCGGGAGAAAAACAGCTAAAAGTAGGGTAACCGCTAAAATTTTGTAACGCACCGATTGCCGTAAATGATCGTCGTCTTTAGCTCCGAAGAATTGTTGAACGTATATGCCCGCTCCGGAAACGATGCCATAGGAAATGACGATGAAAAAGAAGGTGCCTTGGTTGACTGCGTAGACCGCCGAAACGGCTTCGTTAGTTAACCCGCCGACCATCAAATTGTCGACAAAATTAACCGTCAACCCGATGAGTGCTTGGATCATCACCGGAAAGGCGAGGGAGAAGAACTTTTTGACGAACGCCTTGTCTTTGAGTACCTTGAACATAAAACCTCCGAAAAAAATAAAAAGCCCAGGTGAGTGGGCTTTAGCTTGCTTGATGGTGGGCCTTAATAGAGTTGAACTATCCACCTCGCCCTTATCAGGGGCGCGCTCTAACCAACTGAGCTAAAGGCCCGACGTATTTTTTACGCTTCCTTAATATACAATAGGAAAGGCAAAAAAGCAAGAAACAAGTTCATTCTTCGGTGATGTTTACGGAGTGGTTAATTTTTTTAGTGAAATCTCTTGGTTTTTAAGACCGTTTTTGGATACTGAAAAGCCAAGGAACGATCAGAAACCGCACTTTCCGGAATCGCAACCGCATTTTTCCTCTTTGCAGTCACACTTGCCATCTTCACAGTCACAGGATTCGTCGCCACAATCGCACGTGCCTTCTTTGCAGTCACACGTCGAAGGTTTGGCATCCTTGAATTGAAGGATAAATTCTTTGATTTGGGCAACGGTTAGAACACGTCCAGCCGCACAGACTTTGCCGTTGATGACGAGTCCTGGAGTGGCCATCACGCCAAGGTTCATGATTTCGTCCATATCCGTGACGTGTTCAACTTCAACGTTGAGTCCTA
>CAZKHP010000020.1:3385-9171 GCA_964552695.1 uncultured Staphylococcaceae bacterium
AGGTTCATGATTTCGTCCATATCCGTGACGTGTTCAACTTCAACGTTGAGTCCTAATTCTTTAACTGCCGTAACTGCGTTTTCATAGTTCGCAGTCGACCGTTTGCAACAACCGCCTAATGCTTGAATTTTCATAAATTGCTCCTTTATGGCTTTGGGCCTATATCAATCATCGTTAAACGATGAGATAACCGAAGATATTAAAGAGATAACCAATCAGGATAATGCCTGAAACGACAATGACGAAGAAAGCGGCTAAGAGTTTGGGTTTGACCACACGGCGAAGCATGATCAACGAGGGTAACGACAAAGCGGTAACCGCCATCATGAACGCTAAGATCGTGCCTATTCCGACGCCTGAGGCAAACAACGCTTCGGCAATTGGGATTGTACCGAAAATATCCGCATACATAGGAACGCCAATGGCGGTGGCAATGAGCACCGAGAATGGGTTCTCAGTTCCTAAGACGGTTTGAACCCATGTTTCGGGAATGACGTTATGAATCAAAGCGCCAATAAGAACCCCGACCAGAATATAAAGCACAACTTTTTTATAGGTGGAAACGGCTTGGTCTTTTCCATAAATCACACGGTCTTTAAAGGTCATTGTGGGAGCATCGACATCAATGCTTTTCCCTTGGGTGACGAACGGTTCGATGTGTTTGCCAAGACCCGTTTTTTCAATGATGGTTCCGCCGATGACGGCTAAAAGAATGCCTACCAGAACATAAGCAATTGCGACTTTGGGTCCAAAGACGGTCGTTAATAAGACCAACGCACCAAGATCCACCAAAGGACTGGAAATCAGAAAACTGAAGGTGATGCCGCTGCTGAGTCCGGCCCGTGTAAATCCAATAAAAATAGGAATGGAAGAACAGCTGCAGAACGGTGTGACAGTTCCAAGTAACGCGCCAAGCGTGTTGGCCCAAATCCCATGATACTTGGAAAGAATCTTTTTGGTTCTTTCAGGCGGAAAATAGCTTTGGATATACGAGATGATAAATATTAATAAGAACAAGAGAATCGAAATCTTGATAAAATCAAAAAACAAAAACTGAATCGATAATCCCCAGCGACCGGTGGCAAAACTTTCGCCAAACAAGGCTTTGAGCAGAAGACCGAAGAGATCATTGAGCCATTTCATGCCCAAAAGTTGTTGTGAGATAAAATCCCAAATGGCTTTTAAAACTGTCATTGGTTATTCCTTACAAGACGAACACGCACGGGTGACCGGGTGTTTGAGCGTATCCACAAACGTTTTGATTTGTTCAAACTTTTCTATGTTGAGCGTATAGTGATTCCATTTGCCGGTTTTTTCACAACGGATCAAGCCCGAAGCGCAAAGAATTTTCATGTGATGTGAAAGCGTCGGTTGCGTTAAATGGAACGCCGACAAAATTTCGCAAGCGCATAATTCTTGGTTACCGAGCATCGAGACAATTTCAAGGCGCGTTTCATCGCCTAGGGCTTTCATCATATCGACGAGTTGTTGATTTTCCATGGAAAGACCTCCAAAAAAGACATATAGACATTTATCTATGTATCATTATCCCTATCATATAGATATTTGTCAATATGTTTTGATAAAAGAAAACCACGCGATGAGGCGTGGTTTTGATGTCGTAGAATTAACGTTTGCTGAATTGCGGAGCGCGGCGAGCGGCTTTAAGACCGTATTTCTTACGTTCCTTCGAACGGGAGTTACGAGTCAGCATTCCAGCGACTTTGAGCGTTTTGCGTTCAATGCCGGCTTCGAGCAAGGCGCGGGCGATACCCAAACGGATGGCGCCGGCTTGACCGGTGAATCCGCCGCCTTCGACGGTAGCGACGACATCGAATTTTTCAGTGACGTTGCCAAGGACTAAGGGTTGCTTAAGGTCCATGACCAAGGTGTCATACGGCATGTATTCGTTGACATCGCGTTCATTGACGGTAATCTTGCCTTTTCCGGGCGAAACGAACACGCGGGCGATGGACGATTTGCGGCGTCCGGTGCCGTAGTAGACGACTTCAGCTTTCTTTTTAGCTGCCATGGGATGATCCTCCTAGTACTTGAGATCGAGCACTTCGGGCTTTTGCGCTTCGTGCTTATGATCTTTGCCTTCGTAAACGAAGAGTTTCTTGACGATTTGACGTCCGAGCGGACCTTTCGGGAGCATGCCCCAAACGGCGCGTTCAATCATCTCAACCGGGTATTCCTTGACCATGACTTCAGCAGTCCGGGTTCTTAAACCACCGGTGTATTGAGAGTTGTTGTAATATTTCTTGGTATGTAATTTGTCACCGCTAAGGCCGACTTTTTCGGCGTTAATGACGATGATAAAATCTCCGCAGTCGACATTCGGGGTGAAAATAGGTTTGTTCTTCCCCAACAAGATGACGGCGAGTTCAGACGCGAGACGACCTAAGGGTTTGTCAGTTGCATCGATGACATACCACTTACGTGTGATTTCAGCTGGCTTTGCAATAGTTGTTTGACGTTGCATAATGAGTACCTCCTTACCCAAACTGTATTCTTACCGGGACTACAATTTTGGCAAAATAGTGCCAACTAGAATAATATATATATTAACGATTAAAGTCAATGAAAAGTTTTTCAAAGCGCGCGGAAAAAGAAAAACCCTCGGATTGGCGAGGGTTTTCAACTTTTTAATCTTGTAAATCGACGTTATGGAAATAGTTTTGCACGTCTTGGAGTTCATCCAACCCGTCAATTAATTGACGGAACCGGTCCAAGTCTTCGCCTTCCAAGGTGATTTTGTCATTCGGAAGCATCACAATCTCAGCCATCGCGAATTCTTTGATGCCCATTTCGTTGAGCACGGTCTTGGCAGCGGCTAAGCTGGTCGGAGAGACCAACGCTTCGATGGAGCCTTCGTCTTCGCTGACTTCGCGGACGTCGACATCATTGAGAATCAAGGCTTCTTCCACCGCATCGCGGGTGGCGCCTTTAAAGGCTAACAAACCGACTTCTTCGAAGTTGAAAGCAACGGCGCCCATATGTCCGCCTTTTTTGACGATGAGCGTGCGGATTTCGGTCAAAGCACGGTTTAAATTGTCGGTCAAAGCATCGACGATAAGATAAGAATTGCCCGGACCAAAGGCTTCGTAACGAGCGGTATTGTACGCTTCGGCGGACCCTCCGGCGGCTTTCTTGATAGCGCGTTCGACAACGTCTTTGGTGACGCCGACGCCCTTGTATTTTTCAATGGCGCTACGTAACGCAAGGTTAGATTCCGGATCCGGCAAACCCGATTTGGCGGCCATGTAGATTTCTTTCGAAGCCCGCATGTAAAGTGCTGATTTCTTGGCGCTGGTGGCAGCCATTGCGGCGGCCCTTACTTCAAAGTGTCTTCCCATAATAGTTCCTCGCTTTTTAGGTCTTGTTCATTATAGCACTAAGCTATAACCAGTTAAATATCAATGTGACGGATGGCATTGAGATGATATTTCTCGATCAAACTTTCGGCGTACATGTATTCTTTGCCCAAAAGTTCATTGGGATGGTGGGCGTCGACGCCGATCAGTACTTTGCAGCCCATTTCGCCGGCCACTTCCCAAAACGGTTCATAAGGATAAAGGTAACGCATCTCGAAGCCGTCATGGAATAAACCGCGGAAACGCATCGATCCCAAGTTTATCTCAAGCGGGATGTCCAAACGTTTGGAAGCTTCGCAGATTTGAACGATCACGTCATGGATATCGGGGTCCAGGCGTCCACCGCGATAACCCGCCATAAAAAGATCAGGATGAGCCACATATTTGAAAAGTCCGGTTTCCATGCCGCGGACAACGCCATTGGCATATTCTTTGATCTGTTCGGGTGTCTTGCACATGCCGTAATAGAAGGCAATGTGTCCGTTTTCATAAAGGAAATGGTGACCCAAAATCAAATATTCGACAATGCCGTCCTTGAGGAGGCGTCGGTAATAAGCGTCAAAGGCCGGAAAATATTCGGATTCAAACCCGAGATGGATTTTGATGTCGCGGGCATATTTAGCTTTTAAGCTGCGGATGGATGAGACATAATCCCCGAGCATTTCATAGTCCCCGCGTGAATACGGATCATGGACGCCAGGCAAAAAGATATGATCGCTGAAACCGAGTGTTTTAATACCCGCTTGGATGGCGGCTTGAACAAACTCTTCGTCGGTTCCTTCGGCGTGACCACAGCGGTACGTATGGGTGTGATAGCAATAATCCAACATCAGTCGTCCTCCCCGTAACTCACATGAACCAAATAAAGGCCTTGGCTGGGTGCTTTATAGGAAATGATTTTGCGTGTTTCGCGGTGAAGCATTTCGCTGACAAACGAAAGGTCTTCTTTGCCTTGGCCGATGGCCACAAGCGTTCCTACGATCATCCGCGCCATGTAGCGCATGAAACCTTGGCCGATCAAATCAAAGGTGACTACGTCGTTTTCAACGGCGATATTCAACGAATAAAGAGTCCGGGTGAACTTGTCTTCGTCTTCTTCTTTGGACGTGAAGTTCATAAAGTTTTGCGTACCAAGAAAAAGCACCGCCGCTTCTTTCATTTTGGCGATATCCAGCGTTTGATGCATTTCGTAACGGTATTGTCTTTGAAGGGGGTTGGCTTCGCCCATGTTTAAAATGTATCGATAATGTTTTTTAACCACGCCGTAACGGGCATGGAAATCAGAATCCACTTCCTCGATGGAAAAAATATGTATATCCTCGGGTAAAAGGCAGTTCAACGCATACTTGATTTTTCCTAAATCCAAAGGCTTTTCGCAGTCGAAATGAAAAACTTGTCCCAGAGCATGCACGCCGGCATCGGTGCGGCCACTGGCAAAAATGGGCGTCGGAGTATCCAAAATCTGACTCAAAATCTTCTCGATTTCGGTTTGGACGGTTCTTCCTTCGCTTTGTTTTTGCCATCCCAAAAAGGATGACCCGTCATAAGCGACGGTCACTTTGTAGCGGCTCATTAAAACCACCCCACGATCACGGGCCAAATCGAAGCAAAGACCGTGATGAAGTTGATATCAAACACACTGACGAGAATGACGCCGGTGAAGAAAAGCACCACAAAGATGAGGGCTAACGTATCACGGAATTTCCAGGTCATCACCCGATAACGGGTGCGCTTGGCGCCGGGATCATAACCACGGGCTTCCATGGCGTTGGCGAGTTCTTCGCTGCGTTGAAAGGCCGAAATGAACAAAGGAACGATGAGCGAAACAACCGCCCGGATTTTCTCTCCGAGTTTGCCGTTTTTGAAATCGACGCCGCGGGATTCTTGGGCTTTCATGATGCGGTTGGTTTCATCCAAGAGCGTCGGGATAAAGCGTAACGCAATGGAAATCGTCATCGCGATTTCATGTGTCGGGAAACGGATGACTTTCAAAGGGGTCAAATACCATTCCAAAGCGTAGGTTAAATCGAGAGGACGGGTGGTCGAAGTCAAAATCATCGTCAGACCTACCATCAAAATGAGGCGGATGACAATGTAGAGGGTTTGATAAATCGCGCTGAAATAGATCTTCATGAAGCCGATGTCCCAGAAGCCGTAGGCGGGGTCGCCGGGCATAAGGACATTAATGACCAACAGGAAGACAATCATCAGCCACAGCGCCTTTAATTGCTTAAATAAGGCCAACGGATTGATGTGCGAAAGCAAAAGAAGAATCAAAATGACAACGAAAATCACACCGTACATGATGAAGTTCATTTCCACGCTGGTGAACTTGATAAAAACCGCCACCATCAATAAGATGAGACCAAATAATTTAATGCGCGGATCGAGTTTATGAATCGCGGATTT
>CAZKHP010000020.1:9271-12271 GCA_964552695.1 uncultured Staphylococcaceae bacterium
TCTTTCATGACCACCACATGCGTGGCGTAGCGTAAAACGATGTTCATGTCGTGGGTGACCAAAACAACGGTCGTGCCTTTGTCATGGATTTTTTTGAAAAGCGTCATCATTTCATGAGCACCGCGGGGATCCAGTCCGGCGGTCGGCTCATCCAAAACCAGTACGCGCGGTTCAGCGGCAATGATGCCGGCAATGGCGACACGGCGGCGTTCGCCTCCGCTGAGTTCAAAGGGAGAACGTTGCCAATAGCTTTCGTCCAAACCGACTTCATGAAGCGCGGCATGGGCTTTCTTAATCGCTTCTTCGGCGGAAACACCAAAGTTTTTGGGTCCGAAGGCAACATCTTTTTCGACGGTTTCTTCGAACAGTTGATATTCCGGAAATTGGAACACAAGACCGGCCCGTTGACGCAGGCCTTTAAGGTTTTTGATGCGTTTGTGCGGTTGAATCACGAATTCATCCACCATCACTTCACCCGAAGAGGGAAGAAGCAAGGCGTTGATGTGTTGGACTAAGGTTGACTTACCGGAACCGGTATGACCGACAAGCGCGGTAAACGAGCCATCTTCAATCGTCAGGTTGATGTTTTTGATGGCTTCGTATTCAAACGGCGTCTTCGGGGAATAGATGTAGGAGACATTCTTAAACACTATCGGCATAGGAATGTCACCAGCCCTTCCGGCGTATCGATGTCTTTGACATCAAAGCCTTCCTTGAGCAAGGCGTCTTTGAGTTTGAACGTAAACGGCAAGTCTAAATCCATCGCCAAAAGTTCTTTTTGACGGGCAAAGATTTCATTGGGAGTGCCCCGCATCATGATTTGACCTTCGTTCATGACGATGATTTCATCGCTTTGGAACGCTTCTTCGATGTCGTGGGTAATGGAAAGGATGGTTAATCCGGGATTTTCTTGACGCATGCCTAAAGCAATCTCGCGGATTTCGCGTTTGCCTTTGGGATCGAGCATCGCCGTGGCTTCATCAAAAATGACGATGTCGGGATGCATCGCTAAAACACCGGCGATGGCGACACGTTGCTTTTGTCCGCCGGAAAGATTGGCGGGTTCTTTATCGAGGAACTCGCTCATTTTCACTTTGGCGGCAAATTCCGTAATAATGGCGTCCATGTCGTCATGGGGAACGCGGCGGTTTTCTAAGCCGAACGCGATGTCGTCACGGACGGTCGCGCCGATGAATTGGTTATCCGGGTTTTGGAAGACGATGCCGATGCGTTGACGGAGGTCGCGCACCGTTTCTTCGTTGAGTTCTTTGCCAAAAAGGAAAATCTTGCCCGAAGGTGCTTCGAGCAGACCGAGCAATAATTTGGCGAGGGTCGATTTTCCGGAACCATTATGCCCGATGATGGCGACATACTTTCCGGAATCTAAGGACAAAGAAACGTGGTTGACCACGTTCTTTTTACCATCGTAACTGTACGAGATGTCTTCTAAGCGGATAATTTCCAAAAACGATCATTTCCTTTTCTTACGGGAGATTTCGACCATGGCGACTAAAGCGGCAAATAAACAGACGACAATCAAGGCATATAAGACATAACCCCAGGGATGGCCCGCGGGGTTCGGTAGGAGGTCTTGCAGTAACGTCAAGAAGCCCACCACGGCTAATAAGTATACGACAAGAAGAATGACGAGTCGCGTGAAAAACGCTTTTATTTGTAGTTTTTTCGGTGAAATCATAGATTCGACATTTCAATATGGGGCACACGGCCTTTATAAGCGCGGTATTTGACACCCGCCATATCGAACATCTTTTTGCTGGCTTGCGTGGCCACCGAAGCATCGTATTTATCATCCGCATAGATGATTTCTTTGATGCCGGTTTGAATGATGGCTTTGGCGCATTCGTTGCACGGGAACAACGTGACATACACACGGCACCCTTTTAAATGGGCTCCGTCACGGGTATTGAGAATGGCATTGAATTCGGCATGGCAGACATACAAATATTTGTTGTCCAAGCCTTCACCTTTGCCCCACGGGAGGCAATTGTCGTCGCAGCCGATCGGCATGCCGTTATAGCCGATGGAGACGACTTTGTTTTCGGCATCGACGATGCACGCGCCGACTTGAGTCGACGGATCTTTGCTTCGCATCGAAGAATAAATCGCGATGCCCATAAAGTATTCATCCCACGTAATATAGTCTTTGCGTTTGGTTTCCATTGACGGCACTCCTTAAGATACGTTCGTATTATATCATACGTTCGTCGCGGTGCGCCTTAGGGCGCGTGAAAAAACCAAAATCACGATTCTTTTCTTTTCACTTGGCTAGGGATAGAATAGTTTTAAGGAATCTTTCCTTAGGGAAGAATTGAGGTGTGGCCATGCCGGACTTTTATTATTGGCTGATCGGACTCGGAGCGTTTATTCTCATCCTGTTCATCGCTTGGATGGGGCTCTTGAAGCATCTTCGTAACGCGACGATTTACCGGAAATATAACCGCGATATCCGCCGTTTGGAGCGACGCTTGGACGTGCATTTGGATTTAAAAACCGTGCGCTTCCGGAGTTTTTCGCCGCTCAGTGAAATTCACCTTCGCCGCAACATCGAAAACCTCGAACTCGTGAATCGCGGTATCTCCGCGTTTTATGAAGTTTGCCAACGCCATGACAGCAAAGATAAGCACGGTCTCATCGCCGCCATTTCGGCACTTCCCGACTTGGTCCCGTTTTATGATTTAAAAGCGTATCCCGATGAAGGAAAAGGAACCGCCGAAGGCGAAATCCTCAGTCGCTTCGTCGAACGCGCTCACTCGATTCATGATCCTTTGCTTTTGAGCATTCTCGGTAAGAAGATTTATACCCGACGCAATGCCCATTTTTATTACGCCTACAAAAAATGTCTGGTCTACGTGAAAATAAAGAAGGGTCTTCCCGAAGCCAATTTGGTTGATTACAATGCATTGGAATTTTCGATTGAACGCACCGGAAGAACCACCAATGAAGGTGAACGTCTCGGGACGTGGAATTACCACTTCACCG
>CAZKHP010000021.1:0-12067 GCA_964552695.1 uncultured Staphylococcaceae bacterium
ATGAAGCCATCCGTCTGTATGAAAAAATGGGCGATTCTAAATTGAGTACTCTCGTAAAACGCCGCGAATTACCCATCCTTTTAGAGGCTAAAAAACTCTTAGAAAACCGTCAATAATTATTCTTTACATTGGCGGCTAAAATGAGTATGATAAATACGCTGCCTATGGCGAATGTGGTGAAGTGGTTAACACTCCTGGCTGTGAACCAGGCACGCGTGGGTTCGATTCCCATCATTCGCCCCATGAGAAATAAAAAGCGTTTTCCCTAAGAAGAAGACGCTTTTTTACTATGTGCTAAACCCTTTTGCTTATTCAAACAGGAGATACTTTGACAGATCGATATCTTCAAAATTTATCTGTGTTTTTCCATCCACAATTCGATAACGTTTTCCTGTTTTCGAAGTCAGCACATCGCCGATGGTCAGTGAGGGGCCAACCGGTAAATAGAAGAAGTGGATTTCCCACCCATATGGATAACTTTCTACAGTAATTATCGAATATTTTGCTTTCTTTTCGTTTTGTTTTTCCATAATTTTATTATAACACGTTTTTTGCATGGGGATTGTTCCTTGCTTTTAGCCCATCCGGACCATTCCTGTTTTCATAAAAACACCTCGCAAATGAGCAAGTAACATTCTTTTTCATTCAATCAAACTTCAAATGAGGTAAAGTAATCTTAGAGGATCTGGGAAATTCGCTAAATTTTGATCCTCGTTCCTCTTTATTTAAGGAAGCCAATATTTTATATACGGAGAAATACTATGAAAAAAATCGGTCTAATCGGCTGTGGCAATATGGGCGAAGCCATCGTGAGTGGTTTGCTAAAAGCCTTATGGGCAACCCCCAAAGAGATTATTATCTCAACGAAAACAACCGCTCGAAGAGAAAAATTAAAACAAGAGTATGGCATCGAGTTGGCGCTTTCCAATGCGGAAGTAGCTCAAAAGACGCCAATTATCATTCTTGCCGTCAAACCCAATCTTTATCGCGAGGTTCTCGCGGAAATTCTTCCATTTTTGAATCCATCAAAGACCGTCGTTTCCATCACTCCTTCCTTCTCTTTAGAAATGCTTCGGAAATTGAGCGGTGGAAAAGCCACAGTGGTCCGGGCGATGCCCAATACGCCTGCGAAAGTCGGATGGGGCATGACTGGACTCACCTTTGAAACCGATACACCCCAAGAAATTCGTCAGAAGATCACCGATTTGTTTTCGTGCTTTGGACAAACCCTTGAAGTCTCCGAAGAGATGATGAAAGTAGTCGGTTCACTGAGTGGATCCGCCCCTGCATTCATCGAGCTCTTCATGAAAGCCATGGTGGATTCCGGCATATCTTACGGAATGAGTCCTGAGGATGCCCGGTTATTGGTCGTGCAAACCTTTTTGGGCACTGCTCAATTGGCCCAAGAATATACCAAGCCTTTTGAGTCGATGATCACCGACGTTTGTTCTAAAGGTGGCTCCACCATTCGTGGCGTTACTTCTTTAAAAGAAAGTGGCTTTGAAGAAATCATCCGACAAGCCGTAACGAAAACCACGGAGAGATTCATTGAAATGAATCGCGAGAATAATGATCCTTATACCAAGCAATAATTGTTTACATATCCTTCTTACTATAAGAAAATAAAAAAATGGAATCGAATCAAACGCAGAGTAAAACGCTGACTTACCCCTATCCCAAAAGAAGGCCCTTTTTTAACCTTGTTTTGAAGATTGGAAGGCTCATTAAAAAGCGTCCCTACATTCTCAACCGAAATGAGACTTTTCAAAGGCAAGCCATCTTCATATCCAATCACAGTGGGGCTTCGGGGCCAATGAATCTTGCCCTCTTTTTCCCATCCTTTTTTATCCCTTGGGGAGCTTCACCGATGGTGGGCAACTATTTTTCCCGTTGGAAATATTTGTATTATGTTTTTTATCAACAAAAACTGGGCTACAAGAAATTTCGTTCTTTTTTCATTGCGACCCTTTTTGCCCTAATCTCCAAAAGGCTTTATAAAGGCATGGACCTCATCCCGACTTATGAGGATTTGCGGCTGGTCAAAACATTCCGTCTGAGTGAGAACTTTTTACTCGACGATAAACCCATTTTCATCTTTCCAGAAGACTCTTCGAAGGGTTATTTGGACCATATTCTCCATTACCACGAAGGGTTCTTGGCTTTCGCTGAGTACTTTTTCCAAAAGCATGGCATCGATCTCCCGATTTATACCGTTGGGTTTTCAAAAAAGAAAAACAAAATGATCATCGAAAAACCGATGTATCTTCAACAACTTTATGCTCAAGGTATGAACCGTCACCAAGCAGCCCAACACTTCAAAGACTTAACCAACGCTTTGGTTATTGAAATTCAGAGGATGAAGTAAAAACTGACTAGTACCGCTCGTGGTACCGGATTTTTAGATTTAGAAAGTTTTCAATTTCCAGAAGAATATGGAATAATTCAGCACGACTTTCGAATTCGTCGCGGCTTTTCGGCAAAGGCGCCACCTTGAAGTCATCCAACAACTTCTTGAGCTCTTCTTTCAAAGGAAGCGCATAGTTGGCTTTGCCTATCTTTCCTTTAAAGGATTGAAGATATTTCAATACGATGGCTTTTTCGGGGATATCACGAATTTGTCCTAAGCCTTCTTGGATTTTTTCAAGGATTTGTAATTGATTTTGCCGCACTTCCAAATACAAAATCCGTTGGTCGGTTTGGAGAAAGTAGTGATTTTCAATATCCAAGAGGAGCGTTTCTTTGGCTGATTTTAAATCTTGGCGGATACGAATGAAATCGACCGGTTCAGCAAGCGCGATTGCCTGGATTGAGGCGTCCATCGCTTGATCGATAATGTCGATGGAGCGTTGGATAAGGCGGTCGTGTTTGGGCATATAAAGATTCAACACAAAAGCTAATGAAAGGGAGACCAAAAGAATCCAAAGTGCGTTGAGGGCAAACCCATAGTCTTTTTCCAAATAAAGTTGCGAGACCAAAACCAAAGCTACGACGAGCCCTGTTTCTAGCCTCAATAAGAAGGTCAAAGGGACCAGAACCGCGATAAAGATTAAAAGCACCCAGAAGCCATAGCCGAGAAGCGCAAATAAACCTGCGGCAATGCCGAGGGCTAAGACCGAATCCAAAATCCTGAGAATGGCAGAGCGAATCGAACGCTTTCGGGTCGGTTCGAGGCTTAAAACCGCAATGACGCCTGCGGTATACTCATAGTGAAGATGAAAAAGTTCAGCCAATAAAATGCCTAAAATGAAGGCCACGATCATCTTGATGAGAAGGATGGCGCGGGACTTGGCGCTGGTTTTTTGTGAAAAAAGTTCTTTGAACATAATTCAATTATACCGTTTCATTCGCACGCTAGGTGTTTTTTGCTTTTTGCAAACGGACCGAAACCCAAGGCCCGGTAATGAAAAAGTTATAAATCTCTAAAAAAGGCGTTTGACAGTCGTCGCTTTAGCGGATAAGATATGTAAGCAATACTCGTGTTTTTATCGTAAGAAATCGCCAATTTTGCGAAAAGGAGAGGGCTTTATGTCAAAATCTGCTCGTGTCCGAAGTCTTATATCTTCCCTGTTCCTTTTTTCAATCTTTGTGGAATTAAGTCTGGTTGAACTTTTTGTCGTTTGGTTGACGAAGGGACGTTTATCGACCACTTGGTTTTTTGTCATTTCATTGTCCGCCTTCGTTTTTTATTCCCTCGCCTATTTCTTGTTCAACCGCGTCCTTCACCGGAAGCTGAAACGCCGGCAGATTACCGCGGATGATTATCTGATTGAAACCCGTATTCCCACGATCGTTTATGCTCTAGGTTCGCTTTCGTTTTTCTTTTTGCATGCCCAGTTACTTCCGGCGACGGCCGTTTTTGAGATGTTGTTCAACGGCGTGCCCCAGCCCGACATTTACCATTACATTTATTTGGATTCGTTTTTAGGGTATGAAATCAAGACCTATGCCCACCAATATTTGGAAAGCAGCACGTGGCTTTTTAACGCCAATTTATTGACTTCCATCATTGGTTCAGTCCTGTTGGGCTTTGAACTTCTTTTTGCGATTCAAAGTCAGAAAAAAGCCGAAACAAACCGCGCTCATTAATTTTCTTTTTTACCGCTTTCAAAAGGATTTTTCGGTTGTTATAATGAAATCGAATTACGGAGGAAATGAGTATGAAATATAAGTGCTTAGTGTGTGGCGCGATTATCGATTCACCCGATGAATGCCCGGTATGCGGTGCCATGGGTGATCAAATCGTTCCTTATGTGGAAGAAGAGCCTAAAGCCAAGAAAAAACAATACCGCTGCCTAGTTTGCGGAGCGATCATCGACAATCCCAACAAATGCCCCGTATGCGGAGCCCGCAGCGAACGCATCGTACCGCTTGAAGAAGAAATGAGCGAGCCGAAACCTTCGCCTAAACCTGCTCCCAGCGATGGCAAGAAACACTATGTCTGTAGCATCTGTGGTGCTATCCTGGATAATCCTGACCAATGCCATGTTTGTGGGGCCGGTCCGGAATGGATTAAACCGTTATAATCAATCAAAACCGCCATGTGCGGTTTTTTCTTTGCCCGTCGAGGGATTTATTCAAAGTCAGGACTGCTGTATAATCAAAACTGTCTTTTTCAAGTGAAAAGGGAGACTTATGGAAAAAATACTCGAAGTCAACCATTTAAAAAAGTATTATGGCAAAATCAAGGCCGTTGATGACATTTCGTTTTATGTCGAAAAAGGCAAACTTTTTGCGTTCCTTGGGCCCAATGGCGCCGGGAAATCAACGACCATCGATGTCTTGTGCACGCTCCTCAAACCGGATGAAGGCGAAGTCATCGTCAACGGCTATCATTTAGGGAAGGACGATAATCAAATCCGTTCATCCATCGGAGTGGTTTTTCAAGAAGGCTTCCTCGATGCCCTTTTGACCGTCGAAGAAAACATCAAAATCCGAGGCCATTTTTATGGCTTGAACGGAAAGCCTTTGGATGATGCGTTTACCCAAGTCGTTTATGCCACCGGCGTGAGTGAATTTCTCAAGCGGCCTTATGGAAAGCTCTCGGGCGGTCAACGGCGGCGTTCCGACATTGCCCGCGCTTTGATCAATACCCCTCAAATCCTGTTCCTCGATGAACCCACGACGGGACTTGATCCGCAAACCCGCAAAAAGGTTTGGGAGACTATCAAGAAAATGCAACGCGAAACCGGTATGACCGTGTTTTTAACTACGCACTACATGGAAGAAGCAGGCGAAGCCGACTATGTCATTGTGATCGATAACGGAAAAATTGCCGCACGCGGGACGCCGCTCGATCTCAAACGACAATATGCTTCCGACAGTCTAAAAATCATTTTTTCGGATTTACCGTCGATCGTGAACATTCTCCAGACGATGGGGCTGGAATATCGCACCACCCAACAAGAAGTCATCGTGCGTATTCCCAACACCATGGAAGCATTACCCATCATTGACCGCTGCCGGCCGTTTATGGCAGGTTTTGAAGTATTGGCGGGAACCATGGACGATGCCTTTATCGGTATCACCGGAAGGGAGATCCGCGAATGATTAACTTTGCCATCCGTAATATCAAAGTCTATTTCCGCGATAAAACCTCCGTGTTTTTCTCGCTTTTATCGGTGTTCATCATCATTGGTCTTTACGCCTTATTCCTTGGAAAAGTCTGGACGACCAGTCTGGAAGGTCTTGTGCCCAACCCCGAACAGCTGATGGACAGTTGGCTGATGGCCGGTATTTTGTCCGTCATTTCTTTTACCACGACCATGGGTGCTTTCGGGACGATGGTGGATGACAAAGTCAAAAAGATTTTCAAAGATTTTTCCGCCTCTCCTTTAAAACGGACCTCCCTTGTCGGCGGTTACATCATTGCCTCGTATGTCATTGGTGTTTTGATGAGTCTTGTGGCGTTCGTGCTGTTGGATGCTTACTTATTCATCGGCGATGGCTATATCATCGGCTTTGTGGCGAGCCTGGAAGTATTGGGTCTTATTTGTTTATCCACCCTTGCCAATACCTCGATTGTCTTTTTCATTACTTCGCTTTTCAAAACGCAAACCGCCTTTGGCACTGCCTCGACAGTGGTGGGAACCATCATCGGATTCATTGCCGGTATTTATATGCCGATCGGGAACTTTCCTCCCGCGGTTCAACTCATCGTCAAACTCTTCCCAGTGTCCCATTCTGCCGCCTTATTCCGAAGGATCATCATGGCGGAACCCTTGGCGACCGCGTTCAATGGCGTCGTCGGTGATTACCGCAGTGATTTCGAGTTGGAAATGGGTGTTGTTTTCAAAATCGGCACCTTCGAATTTACACCATTGGTTGAAGTCGGAATTCTGCTCGCGACCGCGGCTATTTTCTATGGCCTATCCTTGCTGATGTTATCGCGCAAAGCCAAATAAAAAGGATTTCTTAAATAAGAAAACGTTTCTCACCCCGAGAAGCGTTTTTTCTATTGAAAAACCGTCATTTATGATAAAATATCAAGAAAAGAGGTAGAACTTGAATGGATATTCGTTTTGTAAACGCTCGTTTGATGACGATGAAAGACGGCCCAACGATTTCCGAAGGCGAGTTGTGGGTATCCGGAAATCGCATTTCGTACGTGGGGCCATCCAAGACTACGAAGCAACATTTCGATCGCATCATTGATTGCCAAGGCAATGTTTTAATGCCGGGCTTTAAAAATGCGCATACGCATAGCGCTATGACCTTTTTACGGAGTTATGCCGACGATCTCAATCTTCACGATTGGCTTTATAACGCGATTTTCCCGTTAGA
This sequence comes from uncultured Staphylococcaceae bacterium, assembly GCA_964552695.1. Taxonomy (GTDB): domain Bacteria; phylum Bacillota_I; class Bacilli_A; order RFN20; family CAG-826; genus CALMWE01. The sequence continues at coordinate 6,781 of CAZKHP010000021.1, forward strand.
AGCAAAATTGACCAAATCGGATGTGTATACGCTGAGCAAGTTGGCCTTTGCCGAATATGTTGCCAGCGGCATCACCGCCGATTTTGATATGTATTATTATCCCGAAGTGACCGCTCAGGCGAGCATCGATTTCGGTTTCCGGACCGTCTGTTTGGGAACCGTCACCAAAATGCGCTCCTCGGTCGCCGAAATGGTCGAGAGTTTCAAAAAAATCAACCAAAAAGACAGCCTCGCTTCGTATCGTTTGGGTTTCCATGCCGAATTCACGACCAGCGAAGATATCCTCATCGAACTCAGCAAAGCCGCGAACGAATTGAAGACCCCGATCTTCACGCACACCAGTGAAACCGAAGCCGAAGTCAAAGGATGCATCGAGCGGCACGGTTGCACGCCTCCTGTGTATTTCGAAAAATTAGGCTTATATAACTATGGTGGCGGGGGTTTCCACTGTGTCTGGTTGAGTGAAGAAGATCTTCAAATCTTCAAAAAGCGCGGACTTTGGGCGGTCACCTGCCCGGCTTCCAATGCCAAGCTCGCCAGCGGAACCGCACCGATCCAAAAGATGATGGATATGGGCATTAATCTTGCCATCGGCACCGACGGCCCGGCTTCGAACAACTCGCTTGATTTCTTCAAAGAAATGTATTTGGTTACCGCCTTCCAAAAATTGGCAACCAAAGACCCTCAAGCGGCGCACCCGTTCAAAATTCTTGAAATGGCTACGGTCGGTGGCGCACACGCCATGGGGCTAGATGATGCCGACATCCTTGCCAAAGGCAAGTTGGCCGACCTCATCATGATTGATCTCAGCAAACCCAACATGCAGCCCATCAACAACATTCCCAAAAACATCGTTTACGCGGGCATGACCAGCGACGTGGCCCTCACGATGATCAATGGCAAGATTCTTTACGAAAACGGAAAATTCTTCGTTGACGAACCGATTGAAGAACTCTATCGCAAAGCTAACGAAATCACGCAACGTATCACCAAATAAAAAAATGTCTGCGATTTGCAGACATTTTCTTTAGTCAACCGAGGGTAAATAGGTATCGAAGAACGCATTGAGGAAAACTTCGTGGTAGACCGCCCAGGCATCGTGCATATCGTCGGTGGGTGATAAGGAAAGACCGAGGATGTTATCAACCTCGACATTGTCGAGATATTGCAAGGGGCGAGTGCCATCGAAATAGGTCCGCGTGATTTGATAGGCATCGTCGTATTGATCGTTATAGACGACGCACATATCTTTAATGACGCTCATATCGTCTTTCGGCAAGTTTCCATTGGCTTCGATGTATTGCAAGGTGGGAACAAAGCCGGTCGCATACCCAAACGTCGTATTCAGGACATTGCTCAGTCCATAATTGTCTTTGAAAGCGGTGTAGGTGGCGGCATCGTAGACGCCATCTTTTAGACGGATGCCTTCCGCTTCGCGGTCAATGGCGTAGATTTTGCTCATACCGATATGGGCACGGACATATTCCTTCAGGAAAGTCGCATTGATATAGGCGCAATCGGGGCAGGTGCTGCTGCCATAATAGAGAATGAACTTTTCGTTCGTGGCGAACTTGGCATCCAGTTCTTCTTTGGTGATGTAGATGATTGTGGGCATAATGACACGCTCCTCCATCCATGCGACGAATGCTTCGTAATTCGTGAAGGGTTTATTTTTCGTGGCGTTACCGGTGATGTAACTCTTGTAGTGGGCTAATGCCCCATCTTCGTAAATGCCAAGAATCGGGGTTTCTCCGGTGGTAATCGGCAAGCCGTAAAATTCGCTTTGGTAACGGATGGCGTCCAATTCCAAGGTATAGACAAGCACATGATTTTCGCTGATGAATTGCCGTAAAATCGGCAGGAAGGTCGTCGTACAACTGCACGACATATTGGTGATGACGATGACAAACGTCGATTCACTTTCCACCAAAGTCGAAAAAGCCGAGTATTCGGTCAGGACTTGGTAGGAATCAAGGTTACTATATCCGGTGATCAGGTTCACCCGGTTATCGGTGGGAGTCGAACACCCGGTCAGCATCAGCGTAGCGGCGACAAGGGTTTTCGCGAACGTCTTTTTCAACGATTTCATAAGCATCACCTCGTAGGATGCTTTTATCTTAGGGCATATGGTCCCCAGATGCAAACAATTAACTCAGAGAGTTGCTCGAGAAGGCGTCTTCCATTTTCGAGGCTCATTTTTGGGGCAAAAAACCTGCAAAAAAAGGGAATTTCATCAACTGTGTGATTTTTTGGTAAATTTGTTGTCTTTTTTCATAGAAAAGTGTTATATATTTTTTAGTACCGTATCCCCAGAAACTTCCTAACGAATTTTTGAGGCCGCCTCGGTACCAAAAAATACAAAGAATGGTGGGGTTGGCCAATGGGTAATGATTCGGTTGTCATTTCGCTTCAAAATGTTTCCAAAGAATTCGATGGGAAATACGCCGTCGAGAATTTTAATTTAGAAGTCAAAAAGGGTGAATTTGTCACCTTTTTAGGGCCTTCCGGATGTGGCAAGACGACGACGCTCCGCATGATTGCCGGTTTTGAAATGCCCACGCAAGGCAAAATCATCCTCAACGGACAAGACATCACACACGTCCCACCCTATCAACGCCCGGTCAATACGGTTTTCCAACGGTATGCTCTTTTCCAACACCTTGATGTGTATGACAACATCGCTTTCGGACTCAAACTCCGCAAATATACTTTCGAAGAAGTCGATAAAAGCGGCAAAAAAATCCCCGTTTCCCGTAAATTAACCATTGATGAAATCGATGAACGGGTGATGAAAGCTCTCAAAGTGGTGGACCTGGAAGAATTCGAAGACCGCGACGTGACCACGCTCAGCGGCGGTCAACAACAACGCGTGGCCATCGCCCGCGCCATCGTCAATGATCCCAAAATCCTTTTGCTCGACGAACCTTTGGGCGCTCTTGACCTCAAGATGCGCAAAGAGATGCAACTCGAACTCAAGGAAATGCACCGAAAGCTCGGTATTACCTTCATCTATGTTACGCACGACCAAGAAGAAGCTTTAACGATGTCGGATACGATTGTCGTCATGAAAGACGGCTGCATCCAGCAAATCGGAACGCCGACCGCCATCTACAATGAACCGGCCAATGCGTTCGTGGCCGACTTCATCGGCGAAAGCAATATTTATAACGGCACCATGAACGGACCCAAACAAGTCCGCTTCCTCGGGGGCAATTTTAAATGTGTCGATGATTTCCCGATCAATGAAAAAGTCGATGTCGTGATCCGTCCCGAAGACTTCATCATCGGACCGGTTGAAAACGGCAACGTGAAAGCCAAACTCGTCAGCAGTATTTTTAAAGGCGTTTTCTATCAATACTTATTTATGGTGGGAAAAAGCGAAGTCATCGTCCAAGATACCCGCATTCTGCCTTTAGGCATGGAAGCTTCGATTACTGTGGATCCCGAAAACATCCACATCATGAAGAAAGAATTCATTACCAACGTCTATGCCGATGCCTGGATTAACAAGAATAACGAGGTCGTCATCACCGACGGCGTTTTCCCGGTGGATTTGACGCAACTGGTGGCTAATTCCAAAATGGATGATGAAGGTTATGTCGTCGACGCCAAAGGCGTCAAGTACGATTTCAACGACGCGGACGTCACCGCCGAAATTGCCTTCAACGATATCGAAATCATCGATAACGAAACTGATGGCCAAATCGCCGGCGAAATCATTCAAATTATTTATAAAGGCGACCATTACCAAGTCATTATCCGGACACCCGAACAAGAAGATTTCGTCGTGGATACCGAGTATACCTGGAACGAATTCGATAAAGTCTCCATCCGTGTCGATCCCAAAAAGATCAAATTGAAACTCAAGGGAGACGTCAAGAACCATGTTCTCTAATTTTCAACGAAAACATTTGGCCATCCCCTATGCCGTGTTTTTGTTTTTGTTTGTCGTTTTACCGGTCATCATCGTGCTGGTGTATGCCTTCACCGACAACTCCTTTCGGTTCACATTAGTCAATTTGACCGACTTCTTTGGGTCGGAAAAATTCTCAACCCTGATCGTCAGCCTTGTTTACGGCGCGATTAATACCGTCCTTTGCTTATTGATCGGTTATCCGATTGCGATGATCTTGGCCAACAAGAAATACAACAAAAACGCGGTCATCGTGATGCTCTTCGTGATGCCGATGTGGATCAACTTCGTGATTCGTATTTGGGCCATCCGCGATTTGCTTTCCTGGATCGGCCTTTCCGGGGGTCACTATCCCGAATTAGCCACCATCATCGGTCTGGTTTACGACTATTTGCCCTTTGTGATTTTACCTTTATACACGACGATGCTTCGCATGGACAAAAGCCAAGTCGAAGCCGCCAGCGATCTCGGGGCCAAACCGTTTCAAACCTTTACCCGCGTCATTATTCCGATGACCATGCCGGGCATCGTTTCGGCAGCGATGATGGTGTTCATGCCGACGATTTCATCCTATGCCATCGCCGATATCCTCAGCGAGTATAAAGTGACTCTCTTTGGCGGCACCATCGAACTCTACTTTAAGCAAAGCAACTGGCACTTCGGCTCCTTCTTGGCGTTAGTCATGCTGGTTCTGATCGCTTTAACGACATTCTTGACCTCGAAATTCAGCAAGAAAGAAACGGAGCGGGCAAACTTATGGTAAAGAAATTATTGGCCCGAGGGTATGTCCTCGTTCTGCTGCTCCTTGTTTATCTTCCGATTTTCATTCTGATCGTGTTCTCGTTTACCGACTCTTCGAACGTCGGTGTATGGAACGGCTTCTCGTTTGATCTGTATGTGCGTCTATTCCAAAACCAAGAAGCCCTTACGGCGCTTGGCAATACGCTTCTATTAGCGGTCTCTTCCGCCTTAGTCAGTACGGTCTTGGGCACCTTGGGCGCCATCGGCGTCTTCTACTCCAAGAAGAAGTTCCGCAAAGCGATGGAAATGGCCTCGCAGCTGCCCATCATTAATGCCGAAGTCGTCATTGCTTTGTCCTTAGCCGTCTTATTTGTCGCCGTCAGCATTCAACGCGGCTTCTTCACCCTTTTGGTGGGGCATGTGGTGCTGACCATCGCGTTCGTCTTCCTCTCGGTCAAACCCAAACTCCAACAAATGGATCTGAATACGTATGAAGCGGCTCTCGACTTGGGAGCAACCCCCAATTACGCCTTGACCCATGTCGTCATTCCCGAAATCCTTCCGGGCATTCTCTCCGGATTCATGCTCGCGATGACGTTATCGCTTGATGATTTCATCATCACGACGTTCTTA
>CAZKHP010000022.1:0-10915 GCA_964552695.1 uncultured Staphylococcaceae bacterium
CCTTTGACACCCGACTTGGAGGCCGTATAAGAAATCGTACGGATGCCTCCTTGGTAGGAAAGCATCGAGGCGACGCTGACAACCTTTCCACCCTTACCTTGGGCGATGAATTGACGTCCCACCGCTTGCGTTAAGAAAAACAGATGCTTGAGGTTGATGTCCATGACATCGTCCCATTCGGCTTCGGTGAACTTATCGGCATCGTTCCGACGGATGATGCCGGCGTTGTTGATCAAAATATCGACATGACCGAATTCTTTAACGACATCGGCAACCAGCTTGGATAAGCTTTCGACACTGGCGTGAATCAAATCCATTTGATAGGGTAAAAATTTCTTACCGGTGGCTTGAATGCGGGCGGCGGTGTCTTTTTGATCGGCCACATAATCGACGCCGACAATGTCTGCGCCGGCTTCAGCAAGCGCCGTGGCCATACCTTGGCCTAATCCGGTCGCCGAACCTGTGACGATTGCGACTTTCTTATCGAGTTTAAATCCTTCTAAAATCATAATTCCTCCTATTTCAGGTCTCCCATCGGGACCTCATCCATATCGGTGAAGACTTGGTTTTCGCCGCACATGGCCCAAATGAAGGTGTACGCGGCGGTTCCCATACCGGAGTGAATCGACCAGGCCGGAGAGATGACCGCTTGTTCATTGCGGACGACGATGTGGCGAGTTTCATTGGGTGTTCCCATCAAGTGGAACACAAGCGTATCTTTATCCATGCCGAAGTAGAAATAAACTTCCATGCGGCGTTCGTGGGTGTGGCACGGCATCGTATTCCAAACGTTTCCGGGATTCAAGATTGTGAGCCCCATCGACAATTGGCACGAAGCGCAGACATTGGGATGTACGTATTGGTTAATGGTCCGTGAATTTAAAGTCGAAGCATCGCCCAATTTGACATTGTTGGCCTTGCTTAGCGGAATCTCGACGGTCGGGTAAGAATGATGCGCCGGAGCACTGGCTAAATAAAACTTAGCAGGTTCTTTGGCGGCTTTCGAGCCAAACACAATGTCTTTGGTTCCCATACCGACATAAAGACCGTCATAATGATTCATCTCAAAGCGTTTTCCATCAATGGTGACATAGCCGGGACCGCCGATATTGATGACGCCCATTTCGCGGCGTTCCAAGAAGTGGGCCGAACGCAAGGTCTCGCCGCCTTCAAGGGAAAGTTCCTTTTGAATGGGTTTGGCACCGCCGGCGATGATTCGATCTTGGTGAGAATAGACGAGGCTAATCTCATCATCAACGAACACCGGTTCAAATAAGTATTGTTCCCGAAGTTTGGTCGTATCGTAGGCTTTGGAATCCTCGGGGTGATTCGCGTAACGAACTGTCATTTTCATAAAAAGCTCCTTTTTTCTAGCGTTGGACGCGTCCAGAGGCGTCTCCGCCCATGAGCGTCTCCACTTCGCTGACCGATACTTGGTTAAAGTCTCCAAGCACCGTATGTTTCAAAGCGCTGGCTGCAACGGCAAACTCAAGCGCCTTTTTGAAATCGTTTTTATAAGCAAATAATCCATGGATGAATCCGGCGGCAAAAGAATCGCCTCCGCCCACGCGGTCCACGATGCGAATTTCATAATTCTTGGAATGGTAGAATTCGTGGCCATCATAAGCAAGTCCGCTCCAGCCATTGTCGCTGGCGCTATGGGATTCGCGAAGTGAGGTGACGATGTATTTGAAACCGAAGGCTTCTTTCATTTGTTTGAAGATGGTTTCGTAGCCAGATAAATCGAGTTCCCCTTTGGTCACATCGCTGCCGGCTTTGTAGCCTAAGCATTTCTCCGCATCTTCTTCGTTACCGATGCAAACATCGACATATTGCATCAAATGACGCATGATTTGCTGAGCTTTTTCAGGGGTCCAGAGTTTTTTGCGGTAATTTAGGTCGCAAGAAACCGTGACTTGATGACGCTTGGCGGCTTTTAAAGCTTCTTCCAAGACAGAACACGCAGAATCCGAAATAGCCGGTGTGATTCCGGTGAAGTGGAACCATTGGGCACCATTAAAAATCTTATCAAAATCAAAATCGCTAGCTTTGGCTTCGGCAATGGCGCTTCCCGAGCGATCATAGATAACTTTCGAAGGGCGCATCGCAACGCCGTTTTCAAGAAAGTAAATGCCGACGCGTTCGCCACCACGGGCGATATAAGCGGTATTGACTCCAAAACGACGGAGAGCATTGACGGCCGCTTGGCCGATTTCATGCTTTGGAAGCTTGCTCACAAAATAAGTATCATGACCATAGTTGGCTAATGAAACGGCGACATTGGCTTCGCCACCGCCATAAACGGCGTCGAAGCGCTCGGCTTGCACAAACCGTTCAAATCCGGACGGTGCAAGGCGGAGCATGATTTCGCCCATTGTAATGATTTTTGCCATATTATTTTCCTCCTCGTGCGGCTTGGACTTTTAACACAAATTGTTTGGCTAAGGCCGTAACTCCGGCGAAGTCGCCTTTTTTCGCAGGGGCGGTCAGTTCGGAACCGATGCCGACGGCAACAGCGCCGTTATGAATCCATTCTTCAACGTTTTCAAGGCTGACGCCACCGGTAACCATGAAATGTCCGTTCGGATAGGGGCCTTTAATGGCTTTGATATAGGACGGGCCAAAGGCACTGCCCGGGAATATTTTGACAATTTCAACGCCGTTTTTCATCGCGGTATAGATTTCGGTCGGAGTCAAAGCACCCGCCAAATAGGGGATTTGGTGAGCCGTGCAAAGATGCGCAACCTCCAAATCAAATCCGGGGCTAACGATAAACTGAGCGCCGTGGTCAAGGGCTAACCGCGCAGTCGCCACATCCAAGACAGTACCGGCACCAACCAGTAACGAACCGTCTTTGAACTTTTCGCATAACGCAGCGATGACTTTTTCGGCATGGGGAACCGTAAATGTCACTTCGATCGTTTGGATTCCGCCTTCAACACAAGCGAGAGCGATTTTCTCGGCAATTTCAGGAGTTTCGGCACGAACGACCGGAACGATTCCTCCTTGGGTGATACGATTGAGAACTTCTTCTTTCTTCATAGAACCTCCTTGGCCAGACGGCCCGTGATTTTTCCGATATTGGAACGGGTTATCGGTGAACCGCGGTAATGAGTGATTTTGACATTCTTCAAGATGACTTGATCGACGTTCTTGAGATATAAACCCTTTTGTTTCATGGGTTGTAAATACGACATCATCGCAGGTTTCTTTACTTTCGCGTTTTCTTTAAACGAAATGGCGATGTTTTGCAAGGTTATTGAGGCAATCGGAGCCTCGGGAAGGCCACTCGCAAAAAAGCTTTTCGAACTCTGCCCATTTCTAGCGAAGTTTAAAACAAAGGTTCCTTTTTTCGAAATAACGGCAAATTTTGTCCCCATCCGGTTTGAGGATAGAAAGAGATGTCATTGGTTCGGACGGTCGAATCGCCCACGATCAGAATCCGAGGCTTTTTCATGGAAGACGGAAGAAATGGACGGCGTTGTCATAACAAATATCCGTCACTATTTTTTTGAGGAACGCTTCGTCTTTAGGATATTCGCCATCTTCCACAACTTTGCCGATGAAATCGCACAAAATGCGGCGGAAATACTCGTGACGGGTATACGACAAGAAGCTTCTGGAATCGGTTAACATGCCGACGAAACGACTGAGTAAACCAAAGTCCGCCAACACTTCAAGTTGTTTTTGCATGCCATGCTTTTGGTCGTTGAACCACCAAGCACTGCCCAGTTGGATCTTGCCCGGAATCTTTCCGCCTTGAAAGCCATACGCAATGGCCGCGAGGGTTTCGTTATCGTGGCCGTTCAAGGAGTAAAGAATGGTCCGCGGAAGTTCGTCGGTGGCATCCATGGCGCTCATCAGTTTGGCTAACGGGGCGGCAATAGGACGATCATCCACGGCATCAAATCCTGTATCAGGTCCTAAGAATTTCATCATCCGTTCATTAATGTTTCGGAGCGCTTTGACGTGATATTGTTGCGTCCATTCGAGTTTTGCATAGGTTTTCCCTAAGAAAACCATGACTTTGGTTTTGTACTGTGCCACTTCTTTGCTGGATAATGTCTCACCCGCCAATGCTTTGCGGAGAATGGCGGTGACTTCTTCATCGGTGGCTTCTTCGTAGACGACTTCATCGAGAGCATGGTCGCTCAAACGGCATTTATGGATATGGAAATAGTCGATGCGCATTTTCAAGCTGTCGGTCAATTGCGCGAAGGTGGTAATCGGATGGGTCAAGGCCACAAGTTTATCAATCCAAGGACGGAACGTCGGAGCTTGGATATTGACGGCTTTATCCGGACGGAATGCCGGATAAACGCGGGTCGTGAAGCTGTGATCCTTGGCAATCAGTTCATGGAAACGGAGGTCATCAATCGGGTCATCAGTCGTACAGATGACATCGACATTGCTTTGGCGGATGATGTCGCGAGCGGTCATATGAACCAACTTGGCGTTGCATCGTTCAAAAATGGAGGACGCGTTAACAGAAGAAAGGTTTTCAGTGACGCCGAAATAACGTTGGAGTTCTAAATGGGTCCAATGGTACAAAGGATTTCCGAAAGTATCGGGAACCGTCGCTGCCCATTTTTCGAATTTTTCCCAATCGGTCTTCTCCCCGGTGATGAATTCTTCGGGAACGCCATTGGCACGTAAGGCGCGCCATTTATAATGGTCGCCGCCAAGCCAAGCATCCGTGATCGAACGGAATTTCTTGTCTTCGTAGATTTCTTTGGGACTGAGGTGGCAGTGAAAGTCGAAAATCGGAAGGTGCTCCGCCACTTCATGGAAAAGCTTGCGTCCCGTTTCGTTGGTTAACAGAAAGTCTTCATCAAGAAAGTTTTTCATAGGACTCCTTTAGAGGGTAACCCCTGTTTTAAAGATGGCGATCTCACGGTATCCGTTGAGTTCGTTTTTCGTTTTTTTGCCTTCAATGGCTTGGAAGATGACATCCACCAATTGTTCTAACGCGTCATGATAGGAAGTGCCATCAGCGATTTGACCCGCATTGAAATCGATCCAGATGGTTTTTCTTTGAGAGAGAGAGTTGACATGGTTATTATTCCTCTTCTATTCGTTTTTATACTACGATAGACAAAAAGCATTTGCAACTTAACCCCAGGCGCATAAAAATGTCCGTTTTTTGAAGATTTATCTCTTTTGCTTTATGCGCTCATCTGTGGCAAAATAACAAGCGGAAGGTTTCCTCGGAGGGCCCACTATGGATTGGCTGTTCGCTTTAGGTATCATTGCGCCGCTTGTCATCTTCATGGCCCTCGGATATTTGTTCCGCATTTTAAAGTTAGTGGACCAACCCTTTGTCAAAGGCCTCAATACCTTCTCTTACAAAGTCACCATTCCGTTGGTGGTCTTCTATAACTTGTATCGGTCCGACCTCGGAACGTTCAATATCAATGTGTTATGGTTTTCGCTCAGCGTCATCCCGCTTGTTCTGTTGCTTTTTATTTTGGTTGTCCATTTTTCGTTCAAGGACAAAGCCAAGAAAGGATCCATCATCCAAGGATTCGTGCGGATGAACCAAACCTTATTTGCGATTCCGTTACTCGAAAACATGTACGGCGTTGCCGCCAGCGGGGTCGGAGCGATTTTGTCCGCCGTGACCATTCCTATTACGAATGTAATAACGGTCATTATTTTGACCTATTACCAAGACGAAGGAAAAATCAATCTGAAGAAAATGGGATTGGGTCTGATTACCAATCCGTTCATCGTCGCCACGATCATCGGTCTCATTTTTATCTTCACCGGCATCCGCTTTCCGGCCATCATCGATGATACGATTACCACCATTGCCAAGTTCGCCACGCCTTTGGCTCTCATTGCCTTGGGTGCTGATATCCGTTTCAAAAAAAGCGAGTTCGAAGGCAATATCGCTGGGGTTCTCGTAGCCACCGGTTTCCGGTTGATTGTCGTTCCCGCAGTTATTTTGGGTGCTGCCGTCTTGCTCGGTTTCCGTGGTATGGATCTCGGTGGCCTCCTTTGCGTCGTCTGTGCCCCGACGGCTGTTTCCAGTTATCAAATGGCGATTCAGCTTAAAGCCGATACCCGCCTTGCTCGGCTTGTGGTCATTTCCACCACTTTGCTCAGTGCGGTGACCATCTTTTTCTTCATCACTTTTTTCCATAATTTCAATTTGATTTAGTATAAAATTTCCATAATCTTGCCCGAAAAATCCATAAATAAGAAAGAAAGGGGTTTCATTCCTCTTTTTTTGTGCTAAAATAGGTCTGGGAGTAATTCGGGCAATCACCCGAATAATTAACACATATGGCCAGACCCATTGGAAGCCGAAGCAAAGAGAAGATTCTTTCCGCTGTTGAAAAACTGATTGCCGTCAAAGGCGTCAAGAACATTTCGATTGCCGATATCGCGAGTGCCTCGGGACTTAGCCAAGGTACGATCTACTACCACTACTCGGCAAAGGACGACATCATTTTCGACGTCATCGAAAAACATGTCGACCAAATGAAGAAAGAATTCGAAGAATGGTTTGCCCGTCACCAAGAGGGCATTTCCCCGGATCGTTTCTTGGAAGTCATCTTGAGTAAAGGCGTCATGCTTTTTGACCGTGCCAAAATGCACTTGTTTTTGATTAACGAATGCCTCAGCGGCAACCAGCTCATCCGCGACCGTTTCATTGAAAAATGGGATGAATGGCGGGATACCTTGGCCAAAGGTGTCCGAAGCGTTTTCCCCTCAGACCAAGATCCGGATGCCACCGCTTATATCTTGATGCTCATCATCGACGGCTTGCTCGTTCAAGAAGGGATTCAAGCCAGCGATTGGCCCCTCGAACGTCTCATCACCAAAATCAAAAAGTTGGGTTAACATATGAAGCATTTGAAAGAAACCAAATTCAATGCCTTAATGGCACAAAACCATCCCGAAATCACCGTCTCCAAAAAAGACGATTGTTTGTTGTTAGAAGGTGTCGCCGAATCTTGGGAGACGATCCTGGAAATCGGCTATCTGGCGGCGCGCGTCAAAAGCGGCGGCGTGATTAACCAGATTAAGCTCAAAAATTACCAAGAACCATCGATGAAAATCAGTCCCATTAAAGATAAGCTTTATGAAGGTTTAAAACCAGACGTTTTAGTCATCGGCGGTGGCGTTGTCGGTTGTGCCATTTTACGGGAACTATCGAAGTACGAAATCAACGCCGTTTTGGTTGAAAAAGAAAACGATGTCGCGCTTCACGCCAGTTCGCATAACGATGGGTGCATTCACGTGGGCGCCGATTTGAGCACCCATTCCAAAAAGTACCACTACTTGCGACGTGCGGTACCGATGTATGAAACACTCGCCAAAGATTTAGGTTTTGACTATGTGAAAACCGGACAAACCGTCGTGTTCGAGAAAAAATCCGAACGCCTTCTCGGTCCTTTGATGCGTCTTATGTTTGCCCGCAAAGGCAATCCGGATATGCAAATATGGAACGCTAAAAAAGTAAAATCTGTCGCTCCGGGCATCAGCGACAAAGCGCAGTTTGCTTTGCACTTTCCCCGAGGGGCTGTCGTTTCTCCCTATCACGTCACGATTGCCTTTGCCGAAAACGCGATTGAGAACGGTGCCAAAGTGCTTTTGGAAACCGCCGTTTTAGGGATGACCCTTAAAGATCATTCCATCGAAAGCGTGCAAACCAATCGCGGGACGATCTATCCAAAAATCGTTATCAACGCTGCAGGGGTTTTTGCAGACCAAGTGGCGGCAATGGCCGACGATCAATTTTTCACCATCCATCCTCGCGAAGGATTGGATGTTATCTTTGATAAAAAGATTCAAAAAAGACTCACGCAGACGACCGTTTCTATGTACGAAAGCAAAAAAAGCCGTGGCAAAACCCACACCAAAGGCGGAGGTCTTGTTCCCACCACCGACGGGAACCTTTTAGCCGGTCCCACTGCACGTGAAACCATGGAGCGCGAAAACTTTGAAACGGATCGGGAAAGTTTGAATGCCGTTTTGGAAAAACACCGAAAAACTTTACCCAACGTTTCTTATAGCGATGTCATCACCTATTTTAGTGGCATTCGCGCAGCTACCTACGAGGAAGATTTTGTGATCCGACCCGGAAAATGGACCCACAACATCCTCCATGCCGCGGGGATCCAATCACCCGGGCTGACGGCCGCTCCGGCCATCGCCGAAGATATCGCGAAAATGGTCGGTGAGGCCATGAAAAAACCTTTAGTCCGAAAAACCAATTTTAAAGCGGTTCTCGCGGCTCAGAAACCTCTCAAAGATTTGCCGTTTGAAGAAAGAGACAAACGCATTAAAGCGAACCCTGATTATGGACACATCGTCTGCCGCTGCGAAGAAGTCAGTCGAGGCGAAATCATTGATGCAATGCATCGTCCTTTACCGGTCTTGACTCTCGACGGAATCAAACGTCGGGTCCGTCCGGGCATGGGCCGTTGCCAAGGGGGCTTCTGCTCACCGCTTGTTTTACAGATCATGGCTTCGGAAATGCATGTTCCGTTAGAAGCTATTGCAAAAAAGGGAACCGGGAAATTACTTTTCGGTGATTCAAAGGGTGATTCGCATGGAACTGTATGAAGTCACAGTCATCGGCGGAGGACCGGCAGGTATCGCCGCCGCCACATCCGCTTCCAATCATGGGGCCAAAACCCTCCTTATCGAACGTGAAGGCAAGCTAGGCGGCATTCTCAAACAATGCATCCATGACGGCTTTGGCGTCACCCGTTTTCAAACCAAGCTCAGCGGTCCCGAGTACGCCGAAAAAGAAATCGCCAAACTGGAGCAAACGTCGGTGACCGTCTCGCTTTTAACGTTTGTCTCGTCGATTCAACGGAAAAACGATCTTTATCATTTGGATTTGATTACCCGTGAAGGCATGAAACATATCCAAACCAAAAAGATTATTTTAGCGACCGGATGCCGCGAACGGACCTCGCGCCAAGTCTTTATCCAAGGCACGAATCCCGCCGGTGTCTTTAGCGCCGGAACGGCCCAATACTACATCAATATTCTTGGCAAAATGCCCACCAAAAAATGCGTGATTTTGGGTAGCGGCGATATCGGTCTCATCATGGCACGCCGGATTACCCTTGAAGGGGGGATTGTCGAAGGCGTCTATGAAATCAAGCCTACCCCTTCGGGACTCACCCGTAACATCGTCCAATGCCTTCATGACTTTAACATTCCGCTCCATCTTTCCACCACCGTCACGCGGGTCTTTGGCAGCGACCGTTTGGAAGCCGTCGAAGTCGCGTCGGTGGATTCTAAAATGAATCCGATTGAGTCCACGAAACGGGTTATTCCGTGCGATGCCTTGATTCTCTCAGTGGGTCTGATTCCCGAAAACGAAATCGGGGAAATGGTGAATGTTCCTTTGAACCCAAAAACCAAAGGTCCTTTCTGCGATCAAAGCCTGATGACCTTGCAGCCCAACATTTATTCTTGCGGGAATTCGCTTCACGTGAGCGATTTGGCCGACTTTGTCTCCGAAACCGGGGATTTAGCGGGGGCTTCCGCTTCCTTGGCTAAAAACGCCATCCGCGAGCTCATTCCGATTTCCTTTGATTCCCACTTCGGTTATGTCGTCCCTTCGCATATCGACGCACAAGGACTGTTGAACCCGGTCGTCTTCTATTTCCGGAGCAGTGCCGACTACGATACCATGAAAGTGAAACTGTTCATCAACGGGAAAATGGCCGCTCAACGGGTTTTCACCCATCTCAAACCACCCGAAATGGAACGATGGGCTTTGGATTTGAAAACCGCCACCGGCATTCAATCCGTAGAACTGAGGATGGAAAAATAGTATGAAAGAATTCATCTGTATCGTCTGTCCGAATTCATGCCATCTCACGATTGATGAGACCACGCATCAAGTGACCGGCAATAAATGTGCACGAGGGGTGACGTTTGCCCAAAACGAGTTGACCCATCCGATGAGGACCTTGACGAGTACCGTACGGACCAGTCTCCCGGGGATTCCGGTGGTTCCGGTCAAGACTTCCGGAGAAGTTCCGAAACCCCTCATCTTCGAAATGATGAAGCACATCAACCGCGTGGTCGTTCAGGACTATTTGCCTGCAGGATCTATCGTCATTGCAAACATTCTTGATACGAACGTCGACATCATCACTACCGCCACATTAAAAAAGGAGTAACCCATTATGTCACAAACCCATTACAAAGGATTCGAACCCGCGTGGATCACCCAAGAAGCCCCGAAAAATTCGTACCGTTCCATTTTCCGTTGGGGCGATCCAAAGTACTTTTCTTGGCCCAAAGAAAACCTCTACGGAATGCTTAAAGAAGCGTTCCATATGAGCGATGAAGACTTTAAGAAATATGACGGAAGTACCGGTATGGACGAAGTCCGTTTAGCCAGCCCTTCGAAAATGAGCATAGAACACCTTGCCGCGTTTCGAAAAATCGTCGGCGATGATTTTGTCCGCACGGATGATTACGCCCGCCTCAGCGTTGCCTATGGCAAAACGATGTACGACGTTCTACGTATCCGTCAAAACGTCATCGAAAATCTTCCGGACGCCGTCCTTTATCCCGATAATCGCGAACAAATCGAAGCCATCGTCGCTTATTGTTCGGTTCATAAAATCCCCGTCTATGTCTATGGCGGAGGAAGCTCCGTGACCCGAGGCGTGGAATGCGTCAAAGGCGGTATCTCGCTCGATATGCGTCTTCGTTTCAATAAAGTCATCGCGTTTAACGAAATCGACCAAACGATTACCGTGCAAGCCGGCATGAGCGGACCCAAACTCGAACAAACACTCAACGATGCGCAAAAACTTTTCGGGGCCAAACGGGCCTATACCTGTGGCCATTTCCCGCAAAGTTTTGAATACAGTTCCGTCGGCGGTTGGGTCGTCACCCGCGGTGCCGGACAAAACAGCACCTATTACGG
>CAZKHP010000023.1:0-2743 GCA_964552695.1 uncultured Staphylococcaceae bacterium
GGTTGATGGATGTGAACGACAAGTTGCCACGGCCGGTAACGACTTCGTGTTCTTTGTCGATGTTGGCCATCACGCGGGTGCGGCAGCCCATGTAAGCGACTTCGGATTTGTAATCGCCTTTTTTATAGTAACCGATGTTATAGGGGGCATCGAGGAACGAGAAGTTCGGGAACAGCCGTAAACCCGAAACTTTGATGGCTTTTTCAAGCAGATCGTGGCTCGGATCTTCAGGGTTGTAGTTGATGCCGGATTTGACTTTGAAAATTTGAATCGGGAAGATGGGGGTTTCGCCGTTACCTAAACCGCGAGCGGTCGCATCCAACATACAATCGATGACCATGCGGCCTTCCATCGAGGTATCGGTGCCATAGTTCAAGGATGAGAATGGTACTTGGGCACCGGCTCTGGAGTGCATCGTATTAAGGTTATGGATAAGGGCTTCCATCGCTTGATAGGTATCGTCACGGGTTTCGTCAAAGGCATTCTTTAAAGCTTTGTCGATCAAACGATGCGACGGTAAATCGGGGTAATGTTCGCTGAAATAGAAGACTAAAGCATCGTGAATCTTTTCTTCGCCCATGCGAATTTCGCATCCGGTCGACTTTTTCACTTCGTCAAAAACACCGAGAATGTCTTCTTTGGTCAGTTCAACATCAAACACCGAGAAGAGTTTGATGATGTTCGCGCGTAGGTTACGGACATAGGATTTACGGACACCGGGAGCCATCGCGTAATCGAATGCCGGGGAACTTTGTCCGCCGTGCATATCGTTTTGGTTGGCTTGGATGGCTATGCACGCGAGGCTTGCATAGGAACGGATCGAGTTCGGTTCGCGTAAAAAGCCGTGGCCGGTCGAGAATCCGCCTTGGAACAGCTCGTTGAGGTCAATTTGGCAGCAGGTGAGCGTCAACGTATAGAAATCCATGTCATGGATGTGGATGTCACCGTTTTTATGAGCTTTGGCGAAAACCGGGTTGATGACCTGGTTCACATAAAATTCTTTCGCGGCTTCACTGCCGTATTTAAGCATCGTGCCCATCGCGGTGTCGCCATCGATGTTGGCGTTTTCGCGTTTGGTATCGTTATTGATGGAGTCCACAAAGGTAATATCGTGGAGTGTTTTCATCAGGGCCGTGTTGGCTTCACGGATTCTTGTCCGTTCGGCGCGGTAAAGAATGAAACACTTGGCGATATCCGCTTGGTTGTTCGCAATGAGTTGCTCTTCAATGATGTCTTGGATATTTTCGACAGTCGGCGTTTTTCCTTTAAAACGGGCGTCGACCACCGCTAGGACACTGTCGGTGATGAACTCGGCTTGGGCCGGTTCGTCGTGGCCCGAGGCCACAAAAGCAGCATAAATCGCGTTGTAAATCTTGCGATCGTCAAAGGCAACTTTACGTCCGTCTCGTTTGATAATCTTCCTCATAATGATCTCTCTCCTTGACCTTTTTGGGCGTGATTAAAAAGTGGCCACAGCGTCTTCATCTTGGGCCGTTTTTGAACGCCTCAGACATTGGCTTTTTGAGTATCTCAATTATATAAAAAGGTTGTCGCGGAAACAACCCTTTTTTGCTGTTAAAATTTGATTGAAAACGCCTAGTAGTTTTCTAGTTGTTTTTTGTTATTTGACAATTGCTAGACGCTATCTATTCTTTTCCCTTTTTTACCTCATGGCAATGGCGGCAACGGGATTCGTAAACTTCTTTCGCACCGACGATGATAATCGGGTCTTCGTAGCTCGCCGGAACACCGTTGACGACACGTTGTGTCCGGGTCGCCGGTTGCCCGCATTTAACGCAGATGGCGGTTAGTTTGGTGATGAATTCGGCTTTCGCCAAAGCCTTCGCCATGATCAAGAACGGTTCGCCCCGGAAGTCCATGTCCAAACCGGCAAGAATAACGCGGACGCCACGATTGGCCAAGACATCGGCAACATCCAAGATTCCTTCGTCTAAAAATTGAACTTCGTCGACGACGACCGCAAAGGTGTCGCTTTTGACATATTTGAGTATTTCCGTCGAATGGGTGATATTGATGGATTTTGTTTTCAGTTGCGAATGGCTGACGACCTCATCCGCCGAATAGCGGTTGTCGATCAAAGGTTTAAACACCAAGGCTTTCTTCTTGGCGTATTCCAACCGTTTCACGCGACGAATTAATTCTTCGCTTTTTCCGGCAAACATTGGGCCTGTAATGACCTCAATCCAGCCTGAATTCATTAATGCTTCCATAGGTAATCCTCCAACCTCCATCATTTTACATAAAAATCATCTTTAAGGATAGATTAAAGAAGAAAAAAGAGATGCATCTTTGATGCACCTCTTTATCGTTTGGTTTGTCGTTATTTCTTAAAATCAGCGGCGTAATCGACGTTTCCGACTTCGCCCTTAACAAGGCCCTTTTTCGCCATCACGTCATCGACCAATAATTTGGCACGTTTCATGCTGAGCGGGGATTTGACCTTTAAGACGGCGGGAATTTCGGTATAGATACCCTTGTGGCTGACATCGCCGACAGGGATGGTCGTATCGGCATAGGCCTTCGGATCAAGCGCGTAGTAGAGTTTCAAACCTTTGCCGGCAATCGTAATCTTGACATAGGTTTCGGTATGAAGACGGAACGTATCGCCGGAGTTGCTGATGCGGGATTTCACGCCGAAGGCAAGAATGTAGTTCTTAAGTTCGTTGTAATTATCGTGAAGTTCTTTGGATGCGACCGGCATGCGTTCTTCAAACGGAATACG
>CAZKHP010000023.1:2843-10678 GCA_964552695.1 uncultured Staphylococcaceae bacterium
AATTATCGTGAAGTTCTTTGGATGCGACCGGCATGCGTTCTTCAAACGGAATACGAATAATCTTTTTTGAGGAACCAGCTTGTGCAGCAGGTCCGGCTTCTTCTTCCTCGTCTTCTTTCACTTCTTCAGCCGCTTCGACAACAGGTTCAACCGCGACTGCCGGAGCGATGACGACCTCTTCTTTTTTGACTTCTTTAACTTCGGGTTGGGGTTCGACTTTGACCTCGGGTTTTACTTCAACCACGGGTTCCGGTTTGGGCTCGGGTTTCGGTTCGGGTTTCGGTTCTTCGTGTTTGACCACAACAGTTAATCCGGCAATCGCTTCGGCAATCAGTTTTTTGGCTTCATCGAGCGTAATATAACCGGCCTTGGCAAGTTCGTCTTTGACAATCGCCAGAACTTCGTCTTTGGTCAAGCATTTGTGTTCACTGACAGGATAAGGATACGGTGCACAGCAAGGCGCCATCATGGGTTGGGCTTGAGGTTGAACCGTCGGGTGTTTTTCAAGTTCTTCACGAAGCACGGAACGGATTTCTTCCAAGGTCGGAATCGATTGCGCCGCGGCAGAATAAGCTTCCAGTTCGGCACGGATGGCCGAACGGACATCGGCAGGGGCTTCTTCTTGGACAGGTGCAGCTTCTTCGGGTTGCGGTTCGGCCACTACATCTTGCGAGGCCATCGCCGGAGCGACTTCGGCTTCTTCTTGGTCAATGCGCTTTAAAGGTTTCGGGGTGAGGCCGAGATCAATGAAGACACAGAGCGCGTAAGCCAATAAAACAAGAATTAATAAGGCAATGGCAATCAAGACTGCCAAAGAAATAATGCGATTGAGTAAGGTGGGCCCGGCGGTAAATCCGTTGAGCAAGATTGTGAAGATGGAATCTGTTCCGCCATTATACGGGATAAGAATAGCAATACCGATCACAGCCGCCACGGGAACAAATAAAAGGGCCAAATAGCCAAGGAATTTTTTCCTTTTTTGAATCAATTTGATGAGGAGGATCACATCGACCGCAACGGCCAAAGCGGCCACTGCGACAACCACGATTTTGGCAACGTCCCAAGGTGCCGTAGTTGCGTAACTCAGTAACGAATTGAAGAGGGCTAAAAGGTTGGTGAGCGCCCCGGCTCCATACAGGATAAAGGCGGCCCCGACACCGATCAGCACCATCGCGCCGATAGCAATAATGAGAGCAATCAGAAGTTTTTTCATATGATTAGTCCTTTCGCATGTTTCTTACGCATATATACTAATGTATTCTTTTTCCTTTTTCCATATTTTTCGGTACGCTTTTCGGGTTTTGATTTGCTTTTTGCAAGGTTTTTTGAATCTCGGGTGGTTCTCACCGTCGCAAAAAAAAGAACTCGGATTGACCGAGTTCATGATTTGCCTGGTGACCCGTATGGGGTTCGAACCCATGAATGTATCCTTGAGAGGGATATGAGTTAAGCCGCTTCTCCAACGGGCCATGCGGTTATTATTTAAACACTATTTAGATAGTTTTTCAACGATAATCGCGAGGCGGTCTTTGACTTCTTGAAGGCCCAAGACTTGAAGCACGTAATAAAGGTTCGGGCTTTGTTTGGAGCCGGTCACGGCAATGCGTAACATTTCGGCCACATCACCGATATGTCCTTTGTAGATTTCTTTGTTGGCTTTGTAGATTTTTCCCGAGGGGGCAAAGCCGTGGCGTTCCCCGACGGTTTTTAAATCGGTGAACCATTGCTCTTCGCTGACATCTTCCAACTGTAAGGTTTCACGGATGTCTTCCAAGACTTCCGAAATGAGCGCGGTAGAGAAGGCTGGATTAAAAGGTAACGTGCCTGATATGATTTCGGCGTATTCCATGCGGTAGAAGAAACGGACCAACGGGAAAATATCCGAGAATTTTTCATAGTCTTTGCGCGGATTTTCTTTTTCCCGTTCGATGTTCATAATGCTTTCGAAATACAATTGATCGCCGGTGATAAGGGCATAGAGCTTGGGGTCGTGTTTAGTGGCGTAGTCCCGCGCTTCATACGTAATGCGGCGGGCATTTTCGCGCGAAAGGATTTCTTTGGACACGAACTTCAGTTTCATGATGTCGAACAAGGCGCCATCGAGCGACATTTTGTCAAAGGAAAAGACGAATTCATCGCGGGAAACGGTAGGATTTTGCATCCTCCACTCCTCAAAGTTGCTGTTGGCAATCGTCATCAAGTATTCAATGAGCGCTGAAGGGGGATAGCCGTCGTCCAAGAAATAAGAGACCGCCGCTTCGGGGTCTTTGCGTTTGCTGAGTTTACGTTTATTGCCTTCATCCAGTTTCATGATAACGGGAAGGTGGGCATATTCCGGGGCTTTCCAAGCCAAAGCATCGAAAAGTTCGATGTGAATCGGTAAGGAAGAGAGCCATTCTTCGCCGCGGGTCACGGTCGTGGTCCGCATGAAGTGGTCATCCACTGCATGGGCGAAGTGATACGTCGGCAGGCCATCGCTTTTGAGAATCACGATATCTTGATCGTTTTGCGATAGGAATAAGTCGCCACGGATTAAATCATGAACTTGAATGTAACGTTCATGGTTGCCTTGGCTGCGGAACCGGAGGACAAATTTATCCCCGCGAAGGATGCGGTCGTAGGCTTCATCCACAGGAAGGTCGCGATAGGTCGCATATTTGCCATAATATCCCGGAACGATTTTCAGGCTTTCTTGTTCGGCACGGAGTCGTTCCAATTCTTCGGTGGTCGCAAAACAAGGATAAGCATTGCCGTCAACAATCATTTTTTTAATGACCGTTTTATAGATGGAAGCACGGTCGCTTTGTTTATACGGTCCATAGGCGCCTTTTTCTTTCGTGCCTAAGTAGCCTTCATCGGGATTCACTCCGAATTCGCGGAGTTGGCTGATGAGAGTATCGCCGCTGCCTTGGATTTCGCGCTTGGTGTCGGTATCTTCCAAACGAATGAAAAAGACACCCCCGCTTTGATGGGCCACTTTGCGGGCAATCATCGCCGTGAACAAACTTCCGGTATGTAAAAACCCAGTTGGAGAAGGAGCAAACCGCGTGACGCGTGCACCGACCGGCAAGTCCCGTTCAGGATATCTTTTTTCAAGATCTTCCACGGTTTCATGGATATCCGGGAAAATGAGTTCAGCGAGTTCGCTACGAGTCTTCATGGGAACACCTTCTTTGAGTATTTTTCATTTTACCATAGAAGCCACTTTTGAGGCCAAGGGAAAACTGTTTTTAAAATACTTGAAATCATAAATATCGTCCGTTATAATAATGAAGCGTCGCAGGTGTAGTTCAGTGGTAGAACACTACCTTGCCAAGGTAGTTATGCGGGTTCGATTCCCGTCACCTGCTCCAGTGATGCTCTTCTCGCCCTCGAGGCGTTATCGAAATGACCTGTAAGGGTCTTTTTTTTATGGTTTGTTTTTATCCGATGGATTCGAGTCTTTCGACGAATCGTCGGCCTTTTTGTTTTCGCTTGGAGGAGTCTCGGATTCCGCTAATTTCTTTTCCAGTTCGGCCGCTTGTTTTTTGAGCTCCGCGATTTCAGCTTCTTCCTCGGAATTTAAATCCTTGTACGAGGATAAATCATTGACGAGGTTTTTGAACTGCATAGTCATATGAAACGCATAGCGTCCGGCGAATTTCCGATAAAGTTGTTCTTCGCCGCTAAGAAGGATGGGAAGCGTGGGCCAAACGAAAAGGACGCCCAAAATCATACCGAAATTGGCAATCATCCAATAATCATCGAAGCTGAACCAAGCTAACACACTGCCTGCGGCAAAACCAAACAAATACAAAAGCAAACTCGGCCAGGCCATTCCTAAAAACAGTTTTCGGAATTCGCCTCGTATTTCCAGCATGACCGCGCGATGCGTAAAGACCACGAAGCGGCCGTCACCCGGAGAGGTTAATGCGAAATGCACTGCCATCATGTTGGCGGCCAGCGCTCCAAAAAAGTAAAGCGAGGCAAACGCCAATGCAAGGCAAGAAATCACGTTGGCCACCGGCATGAACACATCCAAATGTTCATTGAGAAACGCAATCATGGCCGCATAGTCAAAGGAACTATCCGCCGCCATAGCCATGAATTCTTCGGAAAGCGTTCCGAATGCAGGATTCATGAGGGGGACAACATAGCCGGCGATGATGCCGAAAACAAAAATCAAAACAATGAAAAGTAAAGTGGCTTTTAAAAAGGAAGATAGCGCCCGGTAAGAACGCCGGAATTTGCCGGACAATCCGAGCACATAAAAGTGGTTGAATTCTTTGAGTTCCAATTGTCCTTCTTGCTGCAAGCGCGAAAAAGCAATCTGTAAACAAAATAAAAGCGGCAAAACAACGAGCGGGACACTGAGAAAGCCAGAGCCCGGGAGTGCGGCGTTAAGAACAATGGCCGCGATTAATACGATCGTAAAGGCAAAAGAAACCGCCAACAAGAGGCGGGCATTCTTTCGATAGGTTTGTTTCGCGTTAAACCACAAATCTTTCAGCATACTTATCCTTCGTTCTTGGCATCTTTGTTGATGCGGGCAATATCTTGCACCGCTTGTTCCAATTGCTCATCGTTGATTTTGGGCACTTGCCGGCTTTCGATGGCTTCAATCAATTTGTTCAATTTACCGATTTGGACGACATAATCCCGACGGGAATTGCTTTCGTATTTTTCCAAAAGGCAATCGTTATTGACCACCACGACCGAAATAAACAAGTCTTCGTTGAGGCCGGTAAAAAGGCTCAACTTTTCGGTTCTCTGCCGATTGATTTTCAAGGGATTATCGATGTAGCGGCTTTTCCGACGATCATCCGGAAAGTACACCCAGGATTCATCGTTTTCTTTGCCGGCCAAAGAGCCATTGTAGTATTTGTCTTTGATGACATAAATGTATTTCTCGCCAAAAAGGATATGGTCGATATGGGCCCGGTGATCGGTGTCGATAGGCAAGTCCATCTTATTGATCAAATAGTAGTCGTTATAAAGTGCGATGTGATAGATGAATTTCCCGTAAATCGGCAGCAAATGGCTGCGATAATAAGCCCGTCGGAACAGCGGAATCAAAAGAAGCACGGTTCCGGCAAGGGCAATCGCAGACAATGAGGCGATAATAATGAGGGAAAGATCCGTCAACATGAGCGTCCTTATTCCGCCACTTCAAGGGCGACTTCGATCATTTTACGCAGACCGATTTCGCGTTGTTCGGCACTCGCTTTTTCGTGGGTCAGGAAATGATCGGTGACCGTCAAAAGGCAGAGCGCTTTTTTCTTGAGCAAGGCGGCGTTGCAGTAAAGGGCATACGATTCCATCTCGACGCCCAAAACATTGAGTGCAGCCCATTTTTTCCAGCCTTCGGGATTCACGTCATAGAACACATCGCTGCTGAGGATGTTACCGACATGAACCGGAAGATGGGCTTTTTGCGCGGTTTCATAAGCCTTGACAGTCAAATGGAAATCGCTGATGGCGGAGTAGGTTCCACCCAAAAGGTTAAATTGACCGGCCCAGTTGGAATCGGTCGAGGCGCCGTTACAGACTAAAATATCAAACAGATGGATGTCATCGCGGAAGGTTCCGCAGGTTCCGATACGGATGATATTTTCAACGCCATAATGCGTGAAAAGTTCATGCGAATAGATACCGATGCTGGGTTGTCCCATTCCGGAAGCCATGACAGACACTTTTTTGCCTTTGTAAAAACCGGTATACCCGTAAACATTACGGATGCTGGTGACAAGCTTAACATCTGAAAGATAGTTTTCGGCAATGAATTTGGCCCTGAGAGGATCTCCGGGCATTAAAACAGTCTTGGCAAAATCGCCCATGTGGGCGGCAATATGCGGCGTAGGCATAAGTTTCCTCCTATTCGACATCGACCACTTGCGTGGAGGCGAGGGTGTCGTGAAAAGTTTGGTGCCGGTCGCTTACCAGCATCACGAAACTTTCGGCGATGATCGAAGCCCCGAGGCTTAAAATCCCAACGAGGAGGCGGCCGAAAACTTCGCGAACGAACATCGTTTGAAAATCGACCGGTTTGCCATCTTTGCGGACGACATGGATCTTAAAGAACTTTTTGCCGATCGTTTGCCCGTTCCAATTCACAGGCAGGACTAGAAAGTACACGATGAAGATGATGATGATGAAACTGCCGGTAACGATGGCGTCGATAAAAGCCGTCGTGATGTTGACCGAAGTCGGATGGGTAATCGCTTCGATAAATGCCAAAATACTCCTGATCGAAAAAATAAGGGCAACGGCATACACGATTGCCCAATCGAATAGGTCAGCGAATAAACGAGTAATCGAACGTGCCGGCATCTTTCTTCATCTCCCCCGTTAGTTTAGCATATTTTTCTATAAACGAAAAAGCTTTGTATCGGAGCCGTTTTCTTCATGCCATAAAAAAGCCGCTCAAATGAGCGGCCTTGGTTTATCTTCCGGACTTTTGAATCATTTTTCTAAGCGTCGGAATCCGTTTTTTAAAGCCATCGAACGAGACCATTTTCCATTCCCAGTTGGGGGAGCCGATGGTGCCCGGACGGTTCATCCGCGCGCGGTCGGTGAAACTGAGCACATCTTGCATCGGAAGGATGGCGGTATCCGCGATATTGTCGAGGGTATACGCACAGAAAGCCAGGGAAATATCGTCGGTGCGATAACCCCAAGACTTCAACAACGCAAGGATGCGGGCTTTGGTTTTGCGGTCATAATCAGTAAACCAGCCTTTGACAGTTTGGTTATCGTGAGTGCCGGTATAAACAATCATGTTCGTTCGGTCATGGAAATAGGGTTTATAGTTTCCCTCCAAACGCTCTTGTTTTTCGTTGGGATTGAACGTGAACTGCACGATTTTCATGCCGGGGAAGCCATAGTGGTCGCGAAGCGTCAAGACTTGAGGACGTAAATCGCCTAAATCTTCGGCGATGATCTTGAGATTCGGATACTGGGCAAAGATGGTGTCGAACAAGGCATAACCCGGAGCTTCGATCCACGCCCCCACTTCGGCGGTCGGACAGGAACTTGGGATTTTCCAATAGGTATCGAACGCACGGAAATGGTCGATGCGGATATAATCGAACAATTCGGCGTTGTAGCTCAAGCGCGACAACCAGAATTTGAAGCCGTCTTTTTGCATGAAGTCCCAATCATAAAGCGGGTTCCCCCAGCGTTGACCGGTTTTGCTGAAATAATCAGGCGGTACGCCGGCGATGAAGGTCGGACGGCAATCTTTGTCCAACAAGAAGTTTTCTTGGTTTGACCAAACGTCTTCGGAGTCGATGCCGACATAGATGGGAATATCCCCCACCATTTCGACGCCGCGTTTCTTGGCATAGCTTTTCAAGGCGCGCCATTGTTTGACTAAGATGTATTGAAGGAACATTTCGTAGGCGATGTCTTCTTCAAAAGGAGTCAGATCGAACTTGTGATCTTTAATCCAGCGTTGTTGCTCGATGGGCCATTCGTTCCAAGTAATCAAGTTATTGTGCTTTTTCAAGGTGAGAAAAACCGCATAATTGTAAACCCAGGGATTCGCGTTGATAAAACGCATGTACCCGCGGTTGGGTTCAAAATGTTTGAAGGCTTTCCACAAGTGTTTCGCTTTGAAAAGGCGCACCGCATCATAATCGACGCGTTCGGACACGGAATGAAAACGCGGGGCTTTTTTGAGAAGCCCTTCTTTGACCAAAAGGTCCAAACTGATGTAAAGCTCATCCATCGCTTTCGAGGAATAGGGTTGGTACGGCGAAGAGCCATAGCCCAAGGGGTTCAAAGGAAGCACTTGCCAAAATTTGACTTGGCTTCGTTTGAGCAGGTTGATGAACTGATAGGCAGAGGGACCAAAA
>CAZKHP010000024.1:0-8180 GCA_964552695.1 uncultured Staphylococcaceae bacterium
ATTAAATCGTGATAAGCGGCAGTTGCAAGCTTTGAAATTTCGAAAATATCAACATCCGAAAAATCAATCTGATACTCGCCTAACTGGAGTTCGGTAATCAAAAGTGCGGTTTCGGACAGGTTGATTAGCTTTTCGGAAGCATTCATCAGAATATTGATGGTGCGCTCGTGTTCGGTTGATTTAAGCGATGGATAAAGTATTTCGATAAAACCATTGATGGCCCAAGAAGACGCCCACATGATGTTGGCCCGAGCCTCATAATCGGTGGGATCTTTCAAAGCGATCGGTCCGTATTTGATAATGGTCCGCATCAGACCTTCCATCACAGTATCCAGCATGTAGAGATCCGGTTCCAAATTGAAGTAGACTTCGAAAATATGTGAAAGAATATCGGCACACCCGCAGGCCGTTTGGTACGGACTGACGGAATAGGTGTTGGTGGGATCAAGGAAAGAGACCTTCGGCAATAGGCTGGGATGTCCGGTGGCCAGTTTATCATCGCTTTCAAGATTGGTCACGACACCGCCGGCATCCATTTCTGAACCCGCCGCGGCTAAAGTTAAAATCGTGAGAATCGGTAAGCTTTGGGTGATTTTGGCTTTTCCGGTGAAGAAGTCCCAAACATCACCGTCGTGGAACACACCAGCCCCGATGAATTTCGTGGCGTCGATGGTCGATCCGCCCCCGATGGCTAACAAAACCTCGATGGATTCTTGTTTGCATAAAGCGATGGCTTTGTTAATCGTCGAGTGACGCGGATTGGGCTCGATTCCGGAAAATTCATAGACGGTCAATCCTTGGTCTTTCAAGGCCGCCATGACTTTGTCATAGAGGCCGATTTTCTTAATCGAACCACCGCCGTAAGTGATGAGTACGCGGGTCCCGTAACCTTTGAGTTCCGAGGCCAAATTGGAAAGTTGGTTTTCGCCAAAATAGATTTTTGTGGGAACGTGATAAACAAATGATGAATTCATAGGAAAAACTCCTTTACGTATTTATCATAGCAAAGCTCTTGGATTTTATGGCGGTTTTGCGCCGTTTTTTTATTTTTGACCATCGGAAGCGAAAAGATCCATCTGTTCAAACGGTTTTGGGAGCGTACTTAAATAGTTGAAAACCTTGTTCGTATCGGTTTCAATACCTGCCTGTTTGCATAGATCGATGACCAGTTGGGTCAACTGCTTGGATTTGGGGCTTCGGACTTCATAGGCATTTCCATAGGTATCGATGTATTTTTGCTTGAGCCCCGGAAAGTGTTTATCTAATTGTTCGTAAAAATATTCACGGTCGCCTTCACGAAGCGTGACGCCGACACCCCAAAAAATGATGCCATAGACTTTGGCTTCGATCAGATAAGAAACAAGCCCTCGCATGTTCTCTTCGGTATCGTTGATAAATGGCAAAAAGGGACAAAGCCAAACGACCGTAGGAATGTGATGGTCGCGGAATACTTTTAAGGCTTCAAAGCGCGCTTTCGTCGTACACACGTGCGGCTCCAAAATTTTGCACAAGTCTTCATCATAAGTGGTTAACGTCATTTGGACGACGGCTTTGGTTTGAGCGTTAATCCGTTCGAGAAGATCCAAGTCGCGAAGAATGAGATCGGATTTGGTTATAATGGTCACCCCGCATCGATGCTTTTCGATGATTTCCAAGCATTTCCGGGTGTATTTGATTTCTTTTTCGATGGCGCAATAGGGGTCACACATCGAACCCGTTCCCACCATCACTTTGTTCCGTTTCTTCGATAACGCCAAATCTAAAAGTTCGGGACCGTTTTCCTTGACCTCGACATCTTCAAACGGATGATTGATTTGATAGCAGGTACTCCGCGAGTCACAGTAAATGCAGCCATGGGTGCATCCACGGAAAATATTCATCCCGTTATGCGCAGACAATATGCCCTTGGCTTTGGAGTAGAACATACTTATTTCCGTTCCAAAGATAGTTCAAAAAAGGCGTGGGAACCGACTAAGCGGATGCGCGTTTTGCCTTTAGGCAAGAACACTTGCTTTACACCTTCAAAATGATTTTCCACGAGGGTTTGGATGCCGTTTTCGTTGACCAACACCAACTTGGCTTTTCCTTCGCTGACGTGAAAGGAAATAATAAATGTTTCGGTTTTGTCTTCTTTGAGACGCAAATGCCCCAGCGTTCTCACGCCGGTAAAATATTTAACTTTGTAGCGTGATTTCTTGCCGACTTTGGTGCCCAAAAAGACGAGTGCCGTAACATAATTGGCAATCCCTTTGATTCTCCGTTCGTCGTCATAGAAATCGCGCATGCCGTTATTCCTTTACATTCTTTTTGGCTAAATCGTTGGTATCGATCGTTTTGTTAAACACAAAGAAGCGTTGATATAAGAATTCTAAGATCAAATTTATGACCATGTTCAAGGCAGTGACTAAATATTCGTTCCATCCGGCGGTCTTGACAAGGTAATCGCCCAAGAGCGTGGATAACGGGGTGAACACCGCATAGAAAGCGAAGACTTTGAGCATCGCGACCGGGACATTGGACGCGGACTTGAAGGTGAAGCGACGGTTAAAGGTGAAATTCCACAAGACGGACAAAATCAAGGAAATGAGATAGGAAGGCCAGTAGCCCCACCAATCACCCAGAAGTTCGTTCATCGCCGTGAACGATAGGATTTGGATAACTCCGGCGGAAACGGAAAAGATGAAAAACTTGAGTGTCCGC
This sequence comes from uncultured Staphylococcaceae bacterium, assembly GCA_964552695.1. Taxonomy (GTDB): domain Bacteria; phylum Bacillota_I; class Bacilli_A; order RFN20; family CAG-826; genus CALMWE01. The sequence continues at coordinate 2,701 of CAZKHP010000024.1, forward strand.
ACGAATTCTTGTTTACGTGAGTCCGACATATTAGTTCCCCCGAGGGCTTTGATTCAAAGCCGCAAAGTTTGCTTTATTGGAAGCATAGAGTTTCTTGAAAACGTGGTATTGACGGTCGTAGACAGCTTTGTTTTCGGCATTGGGTTGGAAGGTGGCAATCACCGGAATAAAGTCTTTGACTTTTTCGAGATTTTCGATGACTCCCAGTCCGACACCCGCAACGGCAGCCGCACCGACGGCACCGACATTCTGCGGATGGGCGACGACTTCAATGGTACGCCCCGTGACATCCGCTAAAATTTGACTGGTCACGTTTGAAAGCGCGCCACCACCGACAAAACGGATCGTTTGCGACGTCTTAATTTTCTTATCTTGGCATTCCAACATCCATCTAAGATGGTAGCATATCCCTTCCAAGACCGCACGGATGAGTTCGGTTTTTCCGGTCTCAAGGTGGATATTAAAGAAGACACCGGCGGCATTAGGATCTTCAAACGGGCAACGGTTGCCATGGAGCCACGGTGTGAAAATAACCCCTCCTGCGCCGGCAGGAGCCTCGGACATGGTTTTGGTGAGATATTCATACAAACTTCGGTAAAGTGCTTCTTTGCCTTCGCTGACGTACGTATGGTTCAAATAGACGCCGATTTCATCGAGAGCCAAGTGATCTTTGACCCATTCAAAGCATTTGCCCGCGGTTTCCATCTCGGCAAAATAGTTGAACCGGTTCTTTTCCACCCCGACGACTGCGGCAATCATCGCCTCGGTGTCGACCACCTGATGATCTAAAAGCGTGGACACCCATCCGGAGGTCCCGCAGTAAATATGCGTTTCGCCGACATTAACGCATCCTGCACCGATACCAATCAAAGTCGCGTCCCCGCCACCCCCGAACACCGGAGTTCCTTCGGGCAAACCTAAATCAGAGGCCGCCGAAGAGGTTAATCCACCGACCAAATCAAGCGGAGAAATAATGGGGGCCAAGTGATTCATATCGACCCCAAAGGTTTTGCAGAGCGACTTGCTCCACCCTTGTTTTCCTTTTCTCGTATCGTAAAGGAAAGTCGAATACGCCGAGTCGTGGGTCATGATGAATTTTCCTGTGCATCGGGCGATTAAGGATTCTTTGACATCGAGCCAACGGTAGGTTTTCTTAAATATCTCGGGTTCGTTCCGTTGAACCCATTTGTATTTCCATAAAGGGTCTTTGACACTGAGGGATGCTCCACACGTGATTTGCAGGCTTTTCAGCAACCGGAACACATTGGCTCCAGCGACTTTCAATCCCTTTCCCATCCCGTCATGGAGTTCTTGTTTGGACCTTTGGTCCATATAACTCATCGGCCGCCGGAGGACGTTTCCTTTTTCATCCACGAGGACTAGCCCTTGCATTTGCGAACAAAAGGAAATACCGGCAATGGCCGAAGGTTTGATGTCGACTTTCAAAAAGAGGTCATGGGTGGTCTTGGCCATGGCGGCCCACCACTCGTCAAAGTCCTGTTCGACTCCGCCATTTTCAAGGACGAACAACCCGTATCCCTGATTGGTGCTTCCCAAAAGATGGATTTTCGAATCGATACCGAACAGACACGTCTTGACTCCGGTCGTCCCGACATCGTAACTGATGACGTATTTCATGGATGTCCTCCTCTTAGGATCGATGGTGAATCGATGCTTGTTCCAACGTGAACGCCGACTCGAAAAATTTCAACATTTCCGAAACGACAAACTCATCCTTCGAAAGGATGTCGTCGCCGACATACACTTTGAAACGTTCTTGGTAATAATCGCAGCCATAGGAGAATTGCAACATCATCAACAGACTATCGAAAAAGAACGCAAACATTTTCGGATCGGCATCTTGGCGGATGTCGCCCGCTTTTTGGGCATCGCGGATAAATTGGGCATAAACCTCGGCGGTCATGCCTTCGATGCGTTTGGCCAGCGCGTGGGCATATTTGCGATTGCTTCCGGTGGTAATCGAAAGATACATGTTGATGTAATCGACGTGCTCACGGGAGGTTTTTTGAACCGCGCGGATGATTTTTTCGGCCCGTTCAAGCAGTTTATGGTCGCCTTCAAGGGAATCGCGAAGCACGTTTTCCAGCACACTTAAACTTTGATTCAGGCATGCCAGAAAAAACGCTTCTTTGTCTTTGAAGTATTTGTAAAGAACACCTACGGAAATTCCGGCTTTTTTGGCAATGACGTTGATGTTGGCGCGGTCCATGCCTTGATCGGCGAATTCACGGATGCCGGTTTCAAGGATCAAGGTCCATTGCGCTTTAGTTAATTTCTTGAGCATCGCTTTACCTCTTGTTTTTCATTTTCGAATATTTCGAAACATAGACCTTCCGTTGAATCCAAGCATCGAAGAACGACAGACGATGCGGTTTATCGAGAAGCGTGGAAACGACTTCGGCCTCGCATCCTTTTCTAAGAATCATGGCGACGGCTTGAGCGTCATCCATCGTACGTCCTGTGCAAAGCGCTCCGAGACCTAACACAAACACCGCGTTTCGGCCTTTGAGTTTTGAAGAAACCCGAGAAGAGGTCGCTGTCTTGATCGTGGCGCCTCCGATTTGGGCTAGGTCGTCAATCGACGGGTGAAGAGTTTTCTTTATCGCGCTGAAAGCGACCACGAAGGGATCGTTTTCGTAGACGATGCTATGGATCTTTTGGGTCCGATATAGCGCCTGATGCATCCGGGCAATCCATGCTTCCGGAGGTAGTTTGTCACGAACCAAGTATTCGTTTTGAACGCCGTTTTGTTTTAACAAAAAGTATTCATGGAAGCGGATGCTGGTTCCTAAATCGGGAAGCGCGGAGGTCGCTAAAATCACTCGGCGGTTATGAAAATACTTGGTAATCATATCCGCATCGGTGGCAACACCGATAGTTTTATAAATCCGTTTTTGCATCGCTTTTTCCAAAGCTTCCGCGAGAACAAAGGCTTTCTCATAAGACGTCCCGAGGCAAAGCGCGCCATGCGATTGCATTAAAAAGGCCTTGCTTTGGGAAAACTTTTCAACCGTTTCGGCTACATTTTGACGAAGCTTCTTTGTAGAAGAAATACCATAAGGGGCACACGGTATGGTGTTACCTAAAAGCGAAACAAGATTGGCTTCTTCGACAGTGAAGTGTTCGCCCGAAACACTTAAGACCGTAGCCGCTTTTTGATGGGTATGGATAATGAATTGAACGTCTTTCCGTAACCGATAACAATCGGCGTGGATTCCTTTTTCGGAAGAGGGTTTGATCGTTCCTTTGTAGGATAAATCATCGATGGCCACCACCACGATTTGATCCAGGGTCAAGGTTTCATACGAACGGCCGCTGGGGGTAATCGCAAAATGGGTGTCGGAAATGCGTGCCGAAATATTGCCCCAAGTCCGGGCAACCAAGCCCTTGGCAAGGAGTTCTTTGCCGGCGCGTATAATCAATGTTTTGGCTTCTTCAAGAGTATAGGCCATAGTTATCCCTCCAAGGGACCGCATTGGGCAAAGACACGCTCGAAACGGGCCAAGACATCATCAATCATCTCTTCGGTATAGGCCGCACTGGTATACAAACGGGTTCCGGCAAGAGTGACCAAACCTTCGGCCATATAGGCAGCGCCCATATGTTCCATTTCTTTTTGACGGATGGCGGTTTGTTTCAAGATACCGGGAATGGTCCACGGTTTTTTCCAATCAATATGGAAATGCATCGTCGCGGCGTTATCGAGGTGAACGATCGAACCTTGGTTAAAGGCCACGAACGGCAGTTTGTATTTTTTAATGAGTTCTTGTAATCCCTTCGTCAAACGGTCTCCCATACGTCCGGCGACTTCCGCGGCGTTGGTGCGTTCGATTTCGCACAAAGCGTAATAGCCGGCAACACACGAAACGGGCGTGGCCGCCATGGTCCCCCCACAGAGTGCCTTGGGGACTTTTTTACCGGAAGAATCGAGTCCGGCGCCTAAGTAGGCCATGCAATCGGCGTGACCGCCGACACCGCCCGCTCCGGGATATCCGCCGGCAATGATTTTGCCGAAAATCGTCAAATCAGGATCGACACCGAAATAGCCTTGGGCACATGACGGTCCCATCCGGAATCCGGTGACCACCTCATCAAAGATGAGAAGCGCGCCGTATTGATGAGCTAAGGCCTCGCAACCTTTAATGAATTCTTTGGATAAAGGACGGGTTCCGCTTTCAGGGCCGACCGGTTCCAAGAAAATCGCCGCAGTTCCGCCTTTGAGTTGGTTTTTGCGAAGTTTCCGTTTCAAATCCTTAATGTCATTCGGGAAGAATTCATCGGTGTGTTTAAAGACAAACGAAGGCACGCCTTTGGACATGAGTCCTTTGGTTCCGGGAACGCGCATGCCATAGGCCAATTGATCGGACCATCCGTGATAAGCACCGCCCATCTTCAGAATGTTTTTGTGGCCGGTCTTCAAACGGGCAATGCGGACAGCGCACATACAGGCTTCGGTGCCCGAGCCCAACATCCGAAAGCGTTCCACGGAGGGAACCATTTCGGAAATCTTTTTGGCAAGTTTGTATTCGTATTCATGGAAAAGGCCCGTGGAAGGTCCGCAGGTATTCAAAAGTTCGATGACGTGATCACGGATAATCGGAGGATTGCTCCCCAGAAGCGTCGGTCCGCCGGCTTGCAATAAATCGTAATACCAGTGGCCATCGATGTCGTACAGTTTGGCCCCTTCTGCTTTCGTGATGACGATGGGGAACGGATAGTTGAACGCCAAATTGTGTTGAACCCCACCGGGGATGATCTTCTTGGCTTCCTCAATCATCGCTTTGGACTTAGGACAACCCTTGTTAAAATAGTTTTCGACATAATCTTTGAGGGCGTCTTTTTTGATGGAATAAACCGGCGCTTTCATTAAAGCGTCGAGCTGCCGAGTCACTTCGTCGGCATCCAAATATTGATCGATAGCAAAACCTTGATAGGCCATAATGATTCTCCTAATTATCTTGTGAGCGGTCGCTCATGTCTTACCTACAAGGTATCATTCCGGCCCGGATATGTCAAACAATTTATGAAACCCCTTTCAACGCATAAAAAAATAGGCTTCCGCTAGGAAAGCCTACTTTCTTTGGTTGTTTTTAGAGGACTTCGACGGCAGGAAGACGGATGAACTTGGGCCCCACATACGTGGTCGTCACATACTCGTCTTGGCTGATGCGGATGTTTTCCAGGGTCTTAAATAAGTTGCCGCTGAAGGAGAAACCCGACACCGGGATTTTCTTGGTCCCATCAAAGTAATACGCTAAGCGGACTTCGCCGCCGATATAGGAACTGTAGATGTCCAGTTGAATGCCGGAGAGCGAGATGATTTCGATATGCGGTCCTTTGAAGAGATCTTCTTTGGACGTTTTGCCTAACGCGACTTTAAGGCCGCCTAAGTTACCGGTGGGCTTCACGCCGAGGTATTGGGCAAAACGGTTGTTGCCGTAATAGGATTCGACTTTGCC
>CAZKHP010000024.1:8280-10386 GCA_964552695.1 uncultured Staphylococcaceae bacterium
GGAATCTTGGTGGCGTTGAAGCGGGCTTCCACTTCTTCAAGGGCATGTTTGGCATCCGCGCGGAGGGTATCCAAGTTGACCTCGCGATAACGGAAGTAACGGTAGAGTTCGACTTTTTGGTTGACCGGGTCCGAAGGTTTGTGACCATCGAAGGACGGAATCGCTTCGACTTCTAAGACGGCGTTGTTTTTGGTGTAGTCGACGCCTTTGGAGTTGATGATCCGAACTTTGGAAGCAATAAGGAAGATTTCAAGCGCGTTGAACTTCTTGCCGGGTTTGGCATAGCCATGGAAGATGTCCGCGACGGTATCGATGGTCTTCCAAGGATCTTCCGTGATGGCGGGAGAGTGGAAGGTGTGTTTTTTGCCATCGCCCGTGGGAATCGCATAGGCTTTGTTTTCAACAAACGACGCGCTGTAGAGTGCTTCTTCGATTTTCTTGACTAAAGCTTTTTGGCTGAGTGTGTAAGGAACATTGAAGGTGGACGAACCAAGAAGTTCTCTTCCATCCTTGCTCATTTTCTTAAACACGGTGACGGCATAGGAAGTGACATCCGTATTACGGACGGTTTCGCGTTTGCCTAAAACGTAGTACGCTTCGTGGCGCACTTCTTCGGTAATCGCGATTTGGTAGTCATCAACGCCGGCGACGCTTTGAAGCGCCGCAATCATTTTCTTAATCATCCGATTTTTACCTCTGCTTTCAGGGAAGGTCCTCCATCGCTGACGCGTACCCATTCTTTATAACCTTTGCCGCAGTGGCCGGAACCACTGACTTCAAAGTCGTTGGAAACCATCGAAATGGACTTGAGTAGATCAAGCACGAAACCACTCATCACGACCGGGGAAATCATTTTGCCGGTGAACTTGCCGTCTTTGATTTCACGTCCGTAGTGGGCGGCACATTGAATGCCCCAGTTTTTGGGATCTTCCATGCCGTTATTGGTTTTGGCGATGTAATAGCCATATTTCACGCTCTTGATCATTTCGTCCAATGAGGCATTGCCTTTGTCGAAGTACGTATTGGTCATGCGCGTATAGGCTTTATGGCTGAAGATTTGGCGACGGCCGTTGCCCGTGGGTTTGATGCCCAATTGCAAGGCACTGGTGGCATCACAGATGCCGGCTTTCAAAATACCTTTGTCGATGATCAGCGTATCTTGTGCGGAAACGCCGTCATCATCGAAGAAGTAGCTGGCGACGCTGTTGGCAGCAGCGGCTCCGTCGTGCATGCTCACCAAAGGTGAAGCCACTTGTTTACCAACATATTCTTGGGCTAAGGCGCGATCTTTGACGAATTGGTCCATTTCAACGCCATGGCCGAAGGCTTCGTGAACGATCAAACCGGTGATTGACGGATCAGTGATGATCGTGTAGACGCCGGGTTTGGGTAATTCGGCCTTGAGTAAATCAAGCGCTAAACGATAGGTCTTCTTGACCATCTTCGGTAACCCTTTGAGGACACCGGCCAAGGAGTTTTCGTCTAAGCCATCATAGGCATAACGGGTCGTGGCGCCATCGCGAACCATGACGAACGCACTGCTCGCGCAGTAATTGTAGTATTGCTTGAGATGACGTTTGCCGGAGATGAAGATCTTGGAGATTTCTTGAAAATTCGCCGAAACACTCACGTTGACGACGTTTTTCTCTTTCAAGGTCTTTTGGACCAAGTCCGATAAGAGGGCCACGATCGTTTCGGTGGCGTAATCTCTGCCGCGGTTTTTACGGACAAAGGTCTGCACCAACGCTTCTTCGTGAGGCACTCCCATGCCGACGTTTTTACCTAAATGGGGATGAGCCACAAGGTCGGCGATTTCTTTTTCGATTTGCGGAATCTTTTTGGGCGTCACTTCGTTGGTGGCGTATTCAAAACTGACCCCTTTGTGATAAATGCGGAAAACAAACCCGGATTCCATTTCGGGGTTGTCCCCGACATTGGTCGAGCTGCGGTTGACCGCGTAGATTTTGCCGTGGACATCACTCCCCAGCACGCTGGCGTACTCGTATTTGGCGTTCAACCGTTGGATGAGCGTTTCCAATAACGGTTCTTTCTTGGCCAAATAGGTCGAAAATTTATTTTTCATAACTCTACCTCTAGAAGCATTGT
>CAZKHP010000025.1:0-9890 GCA_964552695.1 uncultured Staphylococcaceae bacterium
GGAACGGGTTGAGGACGCCTATGGACGATGCCATGGAGCCCGTGATCGAAAGGATGTTCCCCCAGGCGTCATAGCTATAACGGACCACGAGGTTCCCCGCATCATCGGTCAGGCCGAAGATATTCAGGGTGACGTCACGGACATCGTGGTAACGGGACCATGTGCCGTTGGTGTTATACAAGAGGGAGGCGAGTAACCCCCGCTCATCATAGATGAAACGGAGGGACGTATTGGAAGTGTGTTCGTAGACGAGCCGGTCACCGTCATAGGTGTAAGCATGCTCGACACCATTGACCGTCTTGCGGATGCGAAGGCCGCTTTCGTTGTAGGCATACCCGACATCGAGGTTGGGTGAAGTGCTGTTATCAAAGTAACGGATGAGGCTTCGACCTAGAAAATGACCCTTAGTGTCTTGAACAGTTTTATAACTTCGAATCTTGGAAATACATTATCATTCAAATGAATCTCTCTTCAAGTAAGGATTTTCCAATTAAACACCAAATCCTTGTGAGGAAACATTGATGATTAATGTATAAATAATCCACAAAATAAGGAGTGCGCCACCAATATATCCAAAGATAGGGTCAGGAATAAAAGGTATAAAAGCTAGATGAATTACTAATGCAAATGTCCCAAGAAATAAAATGATTGTTTGAATCAAAAAAGCTAATAGTCTTGGATACAAGCAATACCTATACCCACGTACTTTTCCATTTCTTATAATGTCCCCCTCTTTGAACGGCATTACTTTTCTTAAAAACGAATTATCTTTGACTCGTAGTTTTCGAAGCGTTTGATTAGAAAAATGAGCATCAAAATTGTTCCCATGTAAATCGAGTAAATAAAAAATCCAGGGAAATACTAAACTACCAATGTAAACCCAAATCCATAAACTCAATTAGACGCACCCCCATACTTCATATTCATAATTTAGGCCACCTTGTGCTAAATTGGCCAAAAATGTATAAATTGCAATTTTTGTTGCTGCTTGTAAAAATAACATTCTCATTGTTCCTGGAATCGCTGCTTGAACAGCGTTTAAAGCAACCTTTCCATATAGATAAAAACCGCTTGCATTCCTTTGGCGGAAATAAGTCCTGCAGCACGATTGTTCGCCGCATTAGTGATTACCCTAATTGCCGTTTGACCAGACCCTGCCTATATCATGCTTTCACACATATTTTTAGAAATAATAAGGTGTCTTATCGTTTAGTTTTCAGGTTTGTTTTTTTCAAAAAATCGTTATCCACTTTTTCTGTATGCATCACACCTTTTGAATCAAAAAATCCTATCTTTATGTGATATTTCCCACCACCGATAATATTGACCACTTCATTTTTATTGATGGTATATATTGTTCCATCCTTTTTTGTTGCTATTTCGATTTCTTTTTCCAAAAGGGTCCAATACTTTGAAATGTATTTTTTGGAATACATATGAACCATTAGAAGAAAAAAATTTAAAAAGAAAAGAAGTAAGGTAAATGACATTGCAAAAACCAGATTCATTCCTTTCAAGGCCATCATAAATATGAATGAAAAGATAAAAAGGAAAATCATCATAATAATATCTGCAAATCTATAGCTTATGACGTAACTATTAACCATTTCGTTCGTCTTCCATTCATTCTTTTTCATAGCTTCTCCTAAAATTGATTAAACCAGTTCCATCCAAAATCATAGAGTCCACGAGGAATCCATTCGGAACCATCCGAGGACACGATTTTTCCATCTACTAGGACTAAACCGAAATCCTTAAGAGTAGTTTTAACAAAACGATGACTCATCATGAAATATTACATTCTATATGCCTCACATTCGTCCATACTATCGAAAGAAGTCGATTGTTATCGCGCTATTATAGGGCGTTCAGAGAATAGAAACTAAGGGAATGTTAGTAAGGAATTAAATCGTTCGATTTGAATCGTTTAGGGACTCATTTATCATCAAGATTCCCATTTACATTGAACAGAACATTGAGTAATCTGTGCAAAAGCATTCATTTGTTGGGTTACCCGTTCAGTAGCGTTACTGTCATTTGCGGCAAAAGAGATTGGATACTTGAAGACTAATCCATGTCCTTTAGATATTAAAATGAGATGTTGTGAATTGTAAACATTGTTTCCTTTGGTCTCAAGCATTAACGCATGTTCTTTGGTAATGACAAATTCCTTCTTTTTAAAGCCAGTAAAAATCCGAACTTTATCTTTGTCGAGAACAAAATACCTCTGAGAATAGAAGAAAATAAGAACGGATAATGTCAAAAAAATGAGGCTTGAACAAAGCATTAACGGTAAAAAGCCAATCCACGAAATTGAGGGGTACAAAAGGATTGCCACAACCAATTCAGCTAGAGACCCAATGAGGAAAAAAGCACAGGATAAAACATAGAAAAGTTGCAAAGACTGTCTTTGGTTTGGAGAATCAACGATGATCGAGAACGAATTAAGAGTTTTCATATACTAAGAGCCTGACCTTTCATAAAACAATTTTTCCTGCATTTTGCCCCAGAAATCCATGACCTGCTGTTGTTAATCATAGTGACGAAAAATGATTACTTGCTTAATAAAAACTTCCGAAATAATTTTTCGTTCTGGAAAGACTCGCTTTTTCAATGGCGTTTTTAATATTGGAAATCGCTTCTTCGTTTTTGGTATCAATATAAGCAAAAATGCTTTTTAATAAACTCTCATGCGTAGCATAGGCCTCTCTTTTACGGATATGCTTTAGTGAAGCAAGAAATCTTTGATAATTCGCTTTGGCTTCTTCAAGATTGCCTTTTGTTAAAAAATACAATGTTTGCCAGTAAAATTTTGTGGGTAGGTATCTTTTATCTTCGATATGCTTCATAGCGGATTCAAAATTCAGATCATCGTTCTTTTCAAAGTAAATAATAGCCATGAACAAATATACGTTTTGCCGTATCGAAAAATTCAAATTCCATTTCAATATTTTTTTACAAAGAATCAAGGTTTCATCGAACTTTTTAAGTTTGAAACATTCAGAGATCTTTTTCATTTTATAGTTCGAAATGAAAAAGACCAGGAACATTAAAAAAATAATGACTGCTATTTCAATCAGGATGACATCCCAGCCAATGATTGCATGTTCCGCAATCAAAATTATAGGAATAATAATTACGACATACACTGCGCTAATAATCGTTAAAACCCAAAATGTTTTTTTCAAACCTTTTCCTCCATCTGTTGGGCGCGAGAGTCCTGCTTTTGCAAGCGAACATTGCTTTTTTGGAAACGCATTAGTAGAAATCATCCTTCAAAAAACTTCATTTTGCTTTAATAATCAGTATCTCTTGTTTTCCGAACCTATCAATTATGGCGTGTTCAATTGTGGCATCCTCAAATACCCATCTATACGTATCTTTACGAAACATTGGTTTTCTTGCTTTTCCATACTCTTTGGTTAAAGCTTCGTTAAATTGCAAGAAGTTCTCCATAACACTGAATTTGGGTGAGTTTATTGTCTCCGGACAGGGTCCAATACTGATTCCTACCAAAACTTCATTTTTGAAGGATAAACTAATTTTGCTCTTTGTTGGCATCCGAAAAACGATACTTTCAGTGTTCACTACTTGCACATTTCCATCGCTGGAATCGATATGCTTGATGCTTTTCAATGATTTAAACGAGTCTCTTTGCATGCCCATAGTGATTGGGTTGTTATCTATTTCAATCAAAAATTTACCACGAATTTTCTTTCTATATCCAAGTCTTCCTATTGAATCCATTTTTTCTTGAAATTCCAAAACCTTTTTTCCAAGTTCTGTGCTGGATAATGGCTCTAACGAATCGGTAATGAAGTAGGTAGAAACTAACATTCTTTGCTTCCGTCCATATTCAAACCGAACGTGATTCGTTTCCAAGCCAGTCATTATTTTTACAAGCTCTCCTTTCACAACTTTAAGTTGGTTTAAATCCCACAAAGAATCTTTATTATTGGTCTCTTGAATCACTAATTTCAGAATATTCTGGATGTCTTGTTCTAAAAAACTTTCCGTTTTATTATCCACTTTCACCCGATCCATCTATGTTTTCCTCCCCAAAAAGATTAAACAGTCCACCTCATACGAGATATCAAAAGAATATTTTAACTCGACAAATTACTTATGCACGATATCCACAATAATCGGGGCTTTGTTTTTGTAACAAACAATGGCGTGGTAATTCTGGGAATCTATCCGATATTTGTTGGCAAAGAAATTAAGCGCCACTTCTGCTTTTCCGTTTTTTAATACGAAGCGGACGGCACAGTTACGGTAGACTGGATAGATGGCAAGGATATCCGCGACTTGGGTCGCCCCTGCATTGATGGCGGTTTGAATGAAGTGAAGCATTTTGATGCGATGAATTACGAAGCCGAAAACACCGATGGCCATAAGAAAAAGAAAAATCATCACAATCTGATCGTATATATCATGGTCATATCCAAAAAAGTAGATCAAAGGAATACCAGTTAAAAGCAAAACGGCAATGCACGATAAAAGAATGATTTGCATGCGTCCGTATTTTTCGCCTAATGTTCGTTTCATAAACGGTTCCTTTAGGTCTGTTTTAAGACACCTTGTTCGTATTTCTGATAAGAATATTCTACCGCTTTCTTCTTTGGAAATGGGAAAAAGCTTAAATATGGACCCATTCGGAAGGAAAATTGACAAAAGAAACGGTTTTATCCATACTTAAGATACTTAACAGGTATCCAAATAACCTATGAACTTTAAAACAATGACTCTACTGGTGTGTTTGTTTGGGCTTTCGGGTTGCTGTGGCGGAGGATGCAGGTATTCTTACCTTAATGCCGGTTTAAATCAGACTATTTCAAATGGCGAGGAATCCTACAAAGTCACCGAGGTTAAATGGTCCGATACGTTCATCCTTTTTAAGACTGAACTATCTTTTCACGACATTGAATTATATCCAATTTGGACTAGCCGTGTTATTTATGATAACGTGTCCGGAAACGCTTCCTTTTCAAGTCCGTTTAATATCGATGAAACCAATCTTCAAAATGAAACACAAATCGGTTCAGATCGTATTCTCAACTTTGAAGGAGAATACACCTTTGTGTTTGATCAACTTGTGGATGACCCGGCTGACTTTATTGCCGATGAAGATGCTTATATCAAATTTAGTCTACCTATCAATCAAAAAGGGTTCCAGGACTCTTGGGTTGAGATTCAAAACGATGAGGTTATCTTTTTGACCGAATAGTATAAGAAAAGCTAAATAAAAGCACCGTTTATCGGTGCTTTTGGACTATTTCTTAGTTTTCTTGGCGAGCACTTTCGCTTCTTTGGCGAGGGTCTCTTCCAAGTGTTTGGCGCGTTCGTAGGTATCGTCGAGGATGAAGATCAACTCGGGAACTTTGTAGATGTCCATCTTCTTGGCGAGCGATGAGCGGATGAAGCCTTTGGCTTTCTTGATTTCTTCAAGTTTCGCGGGGCTGTCCGCGACACCCATGAAGGAGACATAGATGCGCGCAACGGAGTTATCGACGTTGCATTCGGCATCGGTCACCGTGACGAACCCGACTTTCGGGTTTTTCAGTTCAAATTGGATGATTTCGGTGACGTTTTTTTGAATCAGTGACGCAATCCGGTTCTTTTTATCCGCCATAGGAACCTACTTTTTGGCGATCATTTCGTAACCTTCGATAATGTCGCCTTCCTTAAGGTCGTTATAACCTTCAAGACTGATGCCGCATTCGTATCCGGTGTTGGCTTCCTTGACATCGTCTTGCATGCGTTTGAGCGAGGCAATCTTGCCTTCGAACACGACGACGCCTTGACGGATCAAGCGGAGCTCGGATTTGGATTTGATCGATCCCGTGGTCACCATGCATCCGGCGATCGTGCCGACTTTGGAGATACGGAACAAGTGACGGACTTCGGCTTGACCGGTGATGGATTCCACCATTTCCGGTTTGAGCATGCCTTTGGCAGCCGCTTCGATTTCTTCCAGCAAGGCATAAATGATGCGATGCAGACGGATTTCGACGCCGGCTTCTTCGGCTTTTTGACGGAGGTTGCCATCGGGACGGACATTGAAGCCGTAGATGATGGCTTTGGAGGCGCTGGCTAAGAGGATATCGCTTTCGGTGATGGCACCGGCGGAGGAACGGAGCACGTTGATTTTAATGCCTTTGACGGCGATTTTCTCTAACGAGGCTTTGACCGCTTCGGCAGAACCGGAGTTGTCGGCTTTGACGATGACGTTGATGGTTTGCGTTTCGCCTTCGTGAATCCGGTTGAAGAGGTCATCGAGGGATTGCGCAGAGCTTCCTTTACGGGACGCTTCTTCTTTGACTAAACGACGTTTTTCGGCGATGGCACGGGCTTGTTTCTCATCGGGGAACGCCATGAAATGGTCGCCCGCGATGGGGACTTCGCTGAGGCCGGTGATGGATACCGGGGTGGAAGGTGTCGCGACTTTAAGAATCTTTTTGTATTCGTTGGTCATGCGACGGACACGTCCGTAGGCACTGCCGACGACGACATAGTCGGAACTATTCAAGGTTCCGTTTTGGACAAGTAAGGTGGCTTTGGGGCCTTCGCCTTTATCGAGGACCGCTTCAAGCACGGTTCCGTAGGCATAGCGGTTGGGGTTGGCTTTGAGTTCTTTCATTTCGGCGAGTAAGAGGATGTTTTCAAGTAACGTATCGATACCGATGAGCTTCTTGGCGGAAATTTCAAGGAAGATGTTTTCTCCCCCGTCTTCTTCGCTGATGATGCCTAAGGGCATGAGTTCTTGGTGGATTCTCCGCGGATTGGCGCCGGGTTTATCGATCTTGTTGATGGCCACCATGATGGGGACACCGGCCGCTTTGGCATGGTCGATGGCTTCACGGGTTTGCGGCATCACGCCGTCGTCGGCCGCCACCACGAGGATGACGATATCGGTGACAGAAGCACCGCGGCTACGCATGGCGGTAAAGGCTTCGTGCCCCGGAGTGTCGATGAAGGTGATCTTCTTGCCGTTGACGTCTTTTTGATAGGCGCCGATGGCTTGCGAGATACCGCCGACTTCCCCTTCCGCGATGTGTGAGGAACGGATGGCGTCGATGAGCGTGGTCTTGCCGTGGTCGACGTGACCCATGATCGTGACCACGGGCGGGCGTTCCTTTAAGTTCTTGGGATCATCGACGATTTCGAGTTTTTCGAAGTCTTCTTCGGCGACGACTTTTTCTTTCTTGAAGTCAAACCCGAATTGGAGGCAGACTTCGCCGATCGTGTTGTCATCGAGGGTGGCGTTGATGGTCGCCATTTTCTTATTCAAGAAAAGGAACTTGATGATGTCGGTCGCGGGTAAGTTAAGTTCTTTGGCTAATTCGGCGACGGTGATGTCGCCTTTGTAGACAAACGTTCCCCCGACGGTTTTATTCTTCTGGGGTTGGCGGGACGTGGACGCGACGTTGGAGACACGATGGGCATCGTGACTTTGGGTTGCGCTCTTATGTCCGGTCTTTTGGTAAGTGTTCTTTTTTAACATTAAATGTCACCATCTTTCAATAAGGTTTTGACCTTGATGGCCAAATTGGCATCCATGATGCCGACAACGGCAATGTCGCCTTTGCCTAAAGCATGGCCGAGTTCCGCTTTGGTGGCGAAACTGACGACGCTGGCAAGATACGTTGAAGTTTTGTCCATGACTTTCTTGGTCGTGTTGGCACTGGCATCGGTCGCCAGAATCACCAAGCGGACTTTGTTTTTAGGCAAGGAATAGTAGATTGAATCGCCAAAGATGAGGTTACCCCCACGGTTCGCCAAACCAAGTAGACCCAAGATGCGGTCTTTCATTTGGCATACCTGGCAAGCTCGTCATAGAGGCTTTCGGGTACGGAGGTTTCTAAGGCTTTGTCGATCGCTTTCTTTTTCTTGGCTAGCGCGAACGCTTCCGGGGATTTTTTGATGTAGGTGCCGTGGCCGTTGGCTTTTCCGGTCACGTCGATCTTGACGCTTCCTTCCGGGGTCCGGACAATGCGCAAGAGTTCATTCTTGGGCAAGGACTCGCCGGTGGCGATGCAGCGTCGCATCGGTATTTTTTTCATAAGGTTCCCCTCCTTCTTATAAGAAATCTCTATTTTTCGTCTTCGTAGTATTTGTCGAAGGAATCGTAGTCGACATCGTCTTCGTTTTCTTTGGCATTGGCGGCCGCTTCTTCAGCTTCCAAGGCTTTGAGTTCTTCTTCGGTGTAGATCTTCATGAAGTTGTTGGGATCGACCGGAGCAGACGGTGAGGTCGGAGCGGGTTTGGGTGCTTCGAACTTGTTTTCGTCGCGTTTGTAGTATTTCTTGCGCGATTCCAAACGATAGGCTTCGCGTTCGGCGTTGCGTTTGGCCCGTTCTTTTTCTTCTTCGAGTTGTTTTTCGAGGGCTTCGAGGGTCTTGGTGGTACGAACCGTCGGACGGACTTCGACTTTCACTTCGGGCTTGACTTCCGGTTTGACCTCAATCTTCTTTTCTTCGACGACCGGCTTGACTTCCACCGGTTTCACTTCGACAGGTTTGGCTTCCACGATGGGCGTTTCGACCACAGGGGCAACGACCACTTCGGGGACGACTTCCACGAGTTTTGAAGCGACGGGTTCAGGGATGATGTCTTTCGGGGTCGCGGGAATCGCATCGATGGCCGCTTGTTCTTGATCGCGGCGGGCTTTTTCGGCGGCTTCCGCACGGATTTCATCCGGAGTCTTGAAGAGGATGCCTAAGCGTAAGGCTTCGTCTTGTTCTTTGATATCGATGTTGTAGCCGGTGAGTTTGACCGCTAAACGGGCGTTGACACCGCGTTTACCGATGGCCAAGGAGAGTTGGCCGTTGGCGACCACTGCAGTCGCCGATTTCTCGCCGTCTTTAAGGGCCACGCCGAGGACGGAGGCGGGCTTGAGGGCTTCGATGATGTAGAGACCGATCACCGGGTTATACGCGATGATATCGATTTTTTCTTTGTCTTTACCGTTACCGAGTTGGGCAACGATCTTTTGGATACGCGAACCGTTGGGTCCGATGCAGGAACCGCTGGCATCGACGTTTTCGTCGGTGGAGAAGACAGCCACTTTGCTGCGTTCGCCGGCTTCGCGGGCGATATCTTTGATGACGACGGTGCCATCATAGATTTCATGGATTTCTTCTTCAAACAAACGACGGAGGAATCCGGCATCGGCACGGCTGACGGCGATTTGCGCGCCTTTGGTCGTGGAGACGACATCCATCACGTAGAGTTTGATGGTTTGACCTAAGGAGAAGACTTCTCCGGCGATCTTTTGCGAGTTGGGTAAATACACGGAGGTGCGTCCGATGTTGACGATGGTCGAGCGTTCGTCGACTTTCTCAACGGTACCGGTGATCATTTCTCCGATTTTATCTTGGTAGGCATCATAGAGCGCGGCTTTTTCGGCTTCGCTCATTTTTTGGCGGAGCACGCTTTTGACGTTCATGGCCGCGAGTTTGGACAGTTCATCCGTCGAGACCGCTTCTTGCCAGACATCCCCGACTTTGAGGGCTTTATCCGTCTTTTGGGCATCTTCCACGGAGATTTCCAAGAAGTCGTCTTGGACTTCTTCCACGACGTTCTTCATGTGGTACATTTCGATGGTACCTTTGATGGAATCGATGTCGGCGCGGACAAGCGCGTCTTCATCGGCCCCGAGTTGTTTGCGGTAGGCTTTTTCAAGCGCTTCTTTTAAGGCCGCTAAAATGCTGTCTTTGGAAATACCGCGTGTGGCTTCCAGTTCGTCGAGGGCTTTAATGAATTCTTTGGTGTTGATCATGGAACTTAGTTCTCCTTAAAATTTGATGGCCCGGCGAGCGCGATCAACGTCGTCGAGGCGAATTTCCGCTTTCAGCGTGCGGGTTTTATCCCGGTAGGATAGGATCAGT
>CAZKHP010000026.1:0-2707 GCA_964552695.1 uncultured Staphylococcaceae bacterium
ATTTCAAACTCACCGGCGTGCCACCTGCGGCTCCGGCGCCTTCAAAGTCGGTATCGAATCCAAACTTGGCTTTTAATAGCGAAGAGTAGGCTCTTAGATTATTATCTAAGTCCTGAACCATTTCGGAATTGGCCCCTTTTTGAGGACTGAAAATAAAGGCCGCCCCTTGGGAACCGTAAAAGGTATGTTTCACGTCGCACAGCACGGTGAAGCGAACGCCTTTTGTCAGTGATTTCGAAGCATCGATATCAACAATGTCGCAAAGAGTTTTTCCGGTCGGTAAAAACGATGTGCCGTTTTTGTCCAAAAAGCGTATTCCAAGAGCCGCCGCGATTCCGACTCCAGCATCGTTGGTGCAACTTCCACCCAAACCCAAAACAACATGTTTTACGCCCGACTCAATCGCGGTACGGATGACTTCTCCAGTTCCGTACGTCGTGGTGAGTGAAGGATTTTCTCTACCCTTGACCAGAGGAAGCCCGGCATTGGAGGCAATTTCAAAAACGGCCGTTTGGTCGTTGATCAAACCATAGAAACCTGCCATTTTTTCGGAATAAGGACCCGAAGATTCCACAAAGATTTTTTTACCTTTGAAGGCATACAAATAGGCATCCACGAATCCTTCGCCACCATCCGAAATAGGGATACGAACGGTTTGGCATTTTGGAAAAACGGCATGAATTCCTTCTTCGATGTAGTGACCGACTTCTTGGCTGGATAATGTCCCTTTAAATGACGCAGGGATAATGATGGCTTTATTCATGAGATATCCGCCTTTTTAAGTCCCTTTCGAAAACGTTTTTACCCAAAACGTGTGTTTTCTTTTTCCAAAGTCTGGGTAAATGGGTAGTTTCCTGTTTGATTCGTTCGATTTGGGCTTGGTATTGGTCGACAAAAGCTTGTTCACTTTGTGAACACCGTAGAGCAAACTCCTTGAGTTCGGTTTTGGAGGGCTTTGCTTTGAATAATGCATCTTCCTCCTCAAGGAATTGTTTTTGCAAGGCATCGCGCTTCGTGCGATAATCCGTGACATCAATAAGACCGGCGTAAACCGCACGAACCAGGTATTCCCTTTGTAACCAGTAAGCAAGACTTTCCTCGCGAGTTTCAAAAACCGGTGCGGTAATGATTCCGAAGAAGCAGGGCTTGTATATAGAAAGGCACGGCGTTGAACATCCCGTCATCCAGATTGTGTCGATACCATCCTTTCGGCTTTCTACGATCATGCTTCCGGTCGTATGGTCACCTAAAAGACTCTTATGCATGCAGACGCTTTTAACGCTTCCTTTGGAAAAAAGATGTCTTTCGTCCTGATGACGGTGGGAACGAAGAATATCCATGATTCCCGAAACGGATAAATCTTTCGTTTCTTCGAGTCCCTTGGAGACACAGTTTTGACGGTTCAAAGACCCTGAGAAAAATGTAAAAATGGGTTCGGAATTTTTCTTTGCGAATTGGTCGTCATTGATTGACAACCGATTGGAGATGTTGCCATTGTGAGCGACTTCCCGAAGCTGATGGTTTTTCCCGGAGGTTTCCAAAATATAAGCGGTGGTTTTATCGCTGATGACGTAAGAATTATCGTAATAAAAAGGTTTATCAAAACCACAATTACCGCCTTGACCGTGTTTGGCTAGAAGCTCAAGGATGATTTGCGAAGCTTCATATGCGGTGGCCGCCCGTTCCAAAGCCAAGCGTACGAAATCCATGCCAATCAGTTTTTCTTCTTTTTGTTGGTCATGGGTGAACACAGCTTCGTTTCCGATGACCACGCCTTTTTCATTGATGCCCATTTCAGCGCCCCAAAGCCAACTGGGTTGAACTAAAAGGGTGGCATAACGGGAAGCGACTTCATTGATAGCGATATAGGTGCATTGCAACCGGGGTGGGTATTCCATTTGATGAGGATAAAAAAGCGTCAGATTCGGTTCATTGGGGCTTCGGTCCGAATTCTTACCGAAAAGGAGCTTGTTTGTCTTTTTAACGACCAAAGTATCACACATAATTTTGCCCTCTTTCATGGCGCACCGCCGAAATGATTGAAAAAGCGTAAAGAAACGTTGGCGATTAGCTTTTGAGACGCTCAAGCCGCGTTTGACCGTATTTTTGGCTTTCTGAGTAACGATTGTGAAACAAAAACGGCATCGATACCCATATTATACAAAAAACCGCCTTGTGCGTTTTCCTTTCCTGGCGGATTGACTCGCATTGGTCTTGTTTGTTTCCCGATTTTGATGTGTTAAAATGCTTGTGTCCGATGTCCGTCTTGGAAAAGGAAAGACTATGAAAAAATATCAAAAAGAAGACCTTGTCTCCTACACTCTGGGAGCTTTTCCCAGTATTGAACTCATCAAAAACCGACCCCAAGATGTGGTGGTCGTTTATCAATCATCTCGTTATGAACACGCCCACGAACTCACGCAACTTTGCAACCAACATCATGTTTCGTTAGAAATCAACGACAAAGCGATTGAAAAACTCAGTGATAAAGACAATGTTTTCGTCATTGCTGTCTTTCGTAAGTTTGCTTCGCCCTTAAGTGAAGGTCACCACGTGGTTTTGGTTCAACCCGAAAACATGGGCAACTTTGGCACGATCGTCCGCACCGTTGCCGGATTCGGGCTGAAAGACATCGCGGTGATTTTGCCCGCTATCGACGTGTTCGATCCCAAAGCCGTCCGTGCTTCGATGGGATCGCTGTTCCATG
>CAZKHP010000026.1:2807-6916 GCA_964552695.1 uncultured Staphylococcaceae bacterium
ATCGACGTGTTCGATCCCAAAGCCGTCCGTGCTTCGATGGGATCGCTGTTCCATGTGAATATTCAAACATTCCCTTCGTTTGAAGCCTATCGTCAGGCATTTCCAAAACATGCGCTTTATCCGTTGATGTTACAAAGTGCGACTTATTTGGATGAAATGAGTTTTCCGAAAGTTCCCAGTGCGTTGGTTTTTGGGCCCGAAGGAAACGGTTTGACCGATGATTTCGCTAGCCTAGGAACGAGTGTAAAAATCCGCCAAGACGCTAGCGTCGACTCTTTTAATTTGCCGATTGCCGTGGCTGTGGCCGTTTTTGAATTCACGCGGCAAATGCGTTAGCCGTTGCCGTTTTCTTTTTCCGCTTTTGCCTGAAACCGTTTTCTCGTTTTCTAAAATCGAAGATAAGGACTAAGTCCTTACACCTAAACGCGCAAGTAAAAAGTAGTTGGTTAATTGTCGATAAACTTTTATAATGACTATGTAGTGAAATATCCTTGGGAGGGAACATGAGAATTGGTATCATTGGGCCGACCGGAGCAGGGAAAACATTACTTTCCAAAAAACTCGCCGCTTACTATCACGCTAAGTTGATTGAGCAAGCGATCGAGAAAAACGAGTATTTGCCTCACTTTTACAAAGACAAAGAAACGTTCGCACTGCTCTCGCAAACAGCTTTCTACAGCTCACTCTTTCTATCATCGATTCTAAATAAAGACAATCCGAATATCGTCGCTGATGAAACGATTTTTGGAAATTTGGCGTATACGGAAATCCTTCGTTTGTGCGGCATCATGACCGCCACCGAAGCCGCCTTGACCTTCTCGGTCTCGGAAGACCATATGCGTCGTTTGCCACAATACGATTTGCATATCGTTTTGGTCCGTAAAGAAGAAGACCTTTTGGAAATCGTCCGCAAGTCTTCGCGTCCTTACGAAAAAGACCAAGATGAATATTTTGAATTCGTTTTCGGTGCATATTACGACACGGTCAAACGGATTTTCAAAAATTATAAAATCCCCGAATCCAAAATTCTTTGGCTCCCCGTCCATGATTTAGACGATGCCGAAGAATTCAAATCCATCATCGCGAAAATTGACGCGATGCAAATCACCACGAGCCGTTAACTTGCGCGAAAACCTAGGTTCGCTTTTCGAGCGTACTTTTTGGTTTTCCAAAGGAGATTGACTATGCGTATTGGCATTATTGGGCCTACGGGAGCGGGGAAATCCTTGCTATCCCAAAAACTTGCTGACTACTATCATTACACCCTGATCGAAGAACCGGTGGCCAAGAGCCCCTTTCTACCGATTTTCTATAATCAAAAGACGGAAATGTGTTTCATCGCCCAAAACGCTTTCTACAGCGACCTTTTCCTTCTTTTCTATGATCAACGCAACAACCCGGATGTCATCTGCGATTCGACGATGTTGTCCAACTTGGTCTTCTGCGAAATCATGCGTCTCGAAGGTATGATGACGTGCCGGCAAGCGGCGTTGACCTACGCCATCGCCGATAACGATATGCGTCACCTTCCCGAATTGGATTTAACCGTGGTGGTGGAACGCACCAACGCGCAGCTCTTCGCCAACGTCTATAAGCGCGGCCGCGACATCGAGCAAGGCCAAGAAGATTATTTGACGTTCCATAACGCCAATTACTATCCGGCGCTCCGCCGTATTTTCCATCATTACCACATCGGCGATGAAAAAGTGCTTTGGCTGCCGATCCGCGACATGGAAGACCCCGAGGAATTTGCCTCGATCATCCAGCGCATCGAAGAGCGGGTTCAAAGCAATCAAAAAGCGGGCAAATAACTTTGACACTCCAGTCGTCGTTGAATATAATTAACTTTGTTAATGCTTAAGCATTTGGGGGATAAATCATGAGATTAGGAATCATTGGACCCATCGGATCCGGCAAGTCGCTGCTTTCTAAAAAATTAGCCAAATATTACGGGTGCCCGCTGCTGGAAGAACCGGTTGAGAAAAATGAGTATCTTCCCTACTTCTATAAGGATAAAGAAACGTTCGCGATGCTCTCGCAAAACGCGTTCTACAGTTCTTTGTTCCTGCTGATGTGGAAAACCAAGGATGAACCGAACGTCATCTGCGACTCCACGCTTTATTCCAACCTTGTCTTTACCGAACTCCTTCGTCTCGAAGGTTTGATGTCCGCCATGGAAGTCGCCTTAACCTACGCGATTGCCGACGAACACCTCAAACGGATCCCGGATTTGGACTTACAAATCGTGTTGGTCCGTCCGACTTCGCAGCTCTTCGCCAACGTCCGTAAAAGAGGCCGGGCCATCGAAAAAGGCCAAGAAGACTATTTGAACTTCCACTATGCCCACTATTACGATGTGCTCAAGAGACTCTTCAAAAACTACAAGGTTCCCGATAAGAAAATCCTTTGGTTGGAACTCAACGATATGGAAGAAGAAAAAGAATTCGACCGCATCGTGGCGACCATCGAAGAAGCCTACAAAAAGTCCATTCAATAAAAAAGAAAGCAAGCCGGTCGGCTTGCTTTTTGTTTGGTTGATTAACGGTAGTTTTCGTACACGCGGATGCGGTTGATGGCTCTCATCAGGGCCGCCTGCGCCCGTTCCATATCGATGTCCGGGTTCTTGGAGGCTATTAAGCTTTCGGCACGGGCTTTGGCTTCACGCGCCCGATTGATATCAATCTCCTCGGGACGTTCCATGGCTTCCGCCAAAAGAATGGTTTTGTCTTTTTGGACAGAAACGACGCCCCCCGAAATGGCATATAAGGTTGTCACGTTATCCACCACGTAATGGAACACGCCCGTGGGAATCGTGGCAATCAACGGGTAGTGGTCGGCCAAGATACCGATTTGCCCTGTTTTCGTCGGCACGTTTAAAACATCGACGTCGCCTTCGAACGTTTTGCTGCGGGGAGTAAGAATCACTAAATGCAGACGGGCCATTACTTGAGAGTCTCCGCTTTCTTGAACGCATCCTCGATGGTTCCTACATAAAGGAAGGCTTGTTCGGGAAGTTTATCCGCTTTGCCTTCGAGGATGGCTTTGACGCTACGCACCGTTTCTTTGACCGGGACGAAAATGCCGGGGACACCGTTGAACGTGGCGGCAACGTGGAGCGATTGCGAGAGGAAGTTACGGACTCTGCGGGCGCGGGCAACGGTTAATTTGTCCTCGTCGGAGAGTTCGTCAATACCTAAAATCGCGATGATATCTTGTAAATCTTTGTAACGTTGAAGGATTTTTAAGGTAGCCGTAGCAACCTCATAATGTTCCTTGCCAACGACGTTGGGATCAAGGGCTTGCGAAGAAGAGGCCAACGGATCAACTGCGGGGTATAAGCCTAACGAAGCGGCTTGACGGTCAAGGACGGTTTTGGCATCCAAGTGGGCAAACGTCGCGGCCGGGGCCGGGTCGGTCAAATCGTCGGCCGGCACGTAAATGGCTTGGACCGAAGTGATCGATCCGTCTTTGGTTGAGGTAATGCGTTCTTGAAGTTGTCCCATTTCGGTCGCGAGCGTGGGTTGATAACCGACGGCGGAAGGCATACGGCCTAAAAGAGCCGAGACTTCGCTTCCGGCTTGCGAGAAACGGAAGATGTTATCGATGAATAAGAGCACGTCTTGATGCGCGGTATCACGGAAATATTCCGCCATCGTAAGTCCAGTCAAGGCGACTCTCATACGGGCTCCGGGCGGTTCGTTCATCTGACCGAAGACCAAGGCGGTGGAATTCAAAACCCCCGTGGACTTCATTTCGAGATACAAATCGTTACCTTCACGGGAACGTTCACCGACGCCGGCGAACACGGAAATGCCGTGGTGTTCGGTCGCGATATTATGGATGAGCTCTTGAATCAAAACGGTTTTGCCGACACCGGCGCCACCGAACAAACCGACTTTGCCACCTTTGGTGTAAGGGCAGACAAGGTCGATGATTTTAATTCCGGTTTCGAAAATGTCATGGCCGGTATCTTGTTCTTCAAAGGTCGGGGGATTACGGTGAATGGGTAAATGTTGGACGACGCTGAAATCTCCGCCGAGACCATCAATCGGGCGGCCTAAGACGTTGAACATACGGCCTAACGTTTCTTTCCCGACCGGGACACGGAT
>CAZKHP010000026.1:7016-9882 GCA_964552695.1 uncultured Staphylococcaceae bacterium
ATATCCTCCTATTTCACGCCGGAACTGCCGACGATTTCGGCAATTTCTTGAGTGATGGCTGCTTGACGTTCTTTGTTGTATTCGAGCAAGAGTTGATCGGTGAGTTCGTCGGCGTTGTCGCTGGCTTGTTCCATCGCGAAGCGGCGTAAGGATTGCTCTGAAATTTGCGATTCGATCAATTTGCTGAAAATCAGATTGTTGACATAGAAAGGCGATAAATCGGAAATCAACTGATGCACATTGGGTTCGATGATGGGACCGAAGGCGTTCTTGTTTTTGTGGACCGTTTCATTTTTGGGAAGCGGTAATAACGTAGCGCATTGCACGTCGGAAATCATGGAGTTCACATAGTGAGTGAAGATAATGTGGATACGCCGGTATTTTCCATCTTTGAATTTGGAAAGTAAGAATCCGCCGAGCCGAGCAATCATCGGGTAGTCGAGCTTGTAGGCCAAGTCGGCATACCGATCGATGGCCTTTTCGCCTTCGTTTTGATAGTGGCGTGCTCCTTTGGAACCGATGATGATGAGATCATCTTGCTTTTGGACGAGTTCCGTGACTTTTTGATAGACGTTATGGTTGTAGGAGCCACATAAGCCCAAATGACTGGTAATAACCACGTAAAGATCTTGTTTG
The DNA here is from genome assembly GCA_964552695.1 of uncultured Staphylococcaceae bacterium. Taxonomy (GTDB): domain Bacteria; phylum Bacillota_I; class Bacilli_A; order RFN20; family CAG-826; genus CALMWE01. The sequence goes on from CAZKHP010000026.1 coordinate 7,653, forward strand.
GCCTCGACGTTCTCATTGAACAGAGGATGCGAAAACGCTTCTTCGCCGGAAAGATGATTTTGAATGATTTCGACAAGCGCGTCGGTATAGGCGCGTGTTTCCAGCATCTTTTCCCGCCACGTTCTGAGTTTCGTGGTGGCAATCATTTCCATCGCTTTGGTAATCTTCTTGGTCGTTTGGACCGAAGCGATGCGTCGTTTGGTTTTTTGTAAACCGAGGGCCATGGATTATTCCTTACTTGATTTTCTCGTCAACGGAGAAAAAGTCTTTGGCAATGGCAGTCAACTTTTCATTGAGAGAGGCGGAAATTTTCTTTTCGGTTTTGAGTTCCGCGAGCATTTCCGGATGCTTGACTTGAATAAGATTCAAAAATTCGAAAAGGCGGGGCTGAATCGAGGCTTTTGGGAGATCATCCAAGAAGCGGTTTTTGGCTAAGAAGAGAATGACGACTTCGTTTTCGACACTGTAGGGCGTGTATTGATCTTGACGGAGCACTTCCATAAGGCAAGCACCATGGGTCAAAACTTTCTTTGTGGAAGCATCAAGGTCACTGCCGAATTGGGTGAACGCTTGAAGTTCGCGGTAACTGGCAAGTTCAATCTTTAACGAACGGGATACTTGCTTGATGGCATCGATTTGGGCAGCGGCTCCGACACGCGACACGGAAAGACCGCTATCGATGGCAGGACGTTGACCGGCGTTGAATAAATCGGTCATCAAGAAAATTTGACCGTCGGTAATGGAAATAACGTTGGTTGGAATGTAAGCTGAAATATCTCCGGCTTGGGTTTCAATAATCGGAAGTGCGGTAATTGAGCCTCCGCCCAAGGATTTGTTGAGTTTGCAGGCTCGTTCCAATAGCCGTGAGTGCAAATAGAAAATATCACCCGGATAGGCTTCGCGGCCCGGTGACCGTTTGAGTAATAGGGAAAGCGTTCGATAGGCAATGGCGTGTTTCGACAAATCGTCATAGACAATTAAAACGTCTCTTCCTTCCTCCATCCATTCTTCGGCAATGGCACATCCGGCATAAGGAGCTATCCATTGCAGCGGAGCGAGTTCGGAAGCGGTCGCGCTGACCACGGTGGTATAGGCTAAAGCACCAACTTTCCGTAGTTTTTCAACGATGTTGGCAACGGTGGAATTTTTTTGACCGATGGCCACATAAACGCAGCGGACGTTTTGATCTTTTTGGTTGATGATGGTATCAATGGCTATGGCAGTTTTACCGGTTTGGCGATCACCGATGATGAGCTCGCGTTGACCCCGTCCAATCGGAATCATGGAGTCGATGGCTAAAATACCGGTTTGCAGTGGCTTGTTGACCGGTTCACGTTCCATAACACCCGGAGCAATCCGTTCGATGGGACGATGTTTCTTGACCTCGATAGGGCCTAACCCATCGATTGGTTGCCCCAATGAATTGACGACACGGCCTAAAAGTCCTTCACCCACTGGCACTTCAACAACTTGGCCGGTGCGTTTGACGACATCGCCTTCTTTGAGATGACGGTCGCTTCCAAGTAAAACGGCGCCAACTTGGCCTTCCTCAAGATTGAGGACCATTCCGTAGACATCTCCCGGGAAAAGCAAAAGTTCGTTGAGCATGGCTTTATCAAGACCGTAAATGATGGCAATTCCATCACCGACGCTCATGACGGTTCCGACGTCATCGCTGGCGTAACGGTGCTCATAACTTTTGATTTCTTGTTTGATTAATGTTGAGATTTCGCTTGCGTTAATTTTCACAGTGATCACTTTCCTTTAAGCAATTGACTTTGCAAAGACGTCAGCATGTTCGCAATCGAGCCGTCATAAATACGATCGTGAATGATCACTTTGACGCCTCCGATAAGGTCGGACTCGATTTCATTGGTCAATTCAACATGAGTTCGGCTTTGCAAACTAAGTGCGCGCTCGATTTCCGCGATTTTCTCGGGACTGAGCGGTAGGGTGGAGTATACAACTCCTTCTTCAATGTGCAAGAAGGCATTGGAAACTTGTATAAACGATTTGGCAATGTCATTGAAATCACGAATCCGTCCACGATCGACGAGGACTTTGATAAATGAAGCCAAAGAAGGCAAGTCCGAAGTGCCAAAGAGCTTGTCGATGGTCTTCCGTTTTTCATCCGTGGTGACAAAAGCGCTGGAAAGCAAAATACGGAATTCGGGGTTGGCTTTGAACGCTGAAAGTAAAGCCTTCATCGCTTCTTTGTATTCGCTGACTT
>CAZKHP010000027.1:0-9749 GCA_964552695.1 uncultured Staphylococcaceae bacterium
CCCTTCAGCCGCTTGGGTATTTCTCCAGCGAGAGTAATTATAGCATAATCTTCGCGTATTTCTAGATGAAAAACGCCCAAAGCGAAAAAATCCCAAACGGATAACGAATGGAACACGAAGCGAAACATTTAATCTTCAAAGAAGATTATTTGTATCTTGCAGACGAGTAATTTTCGTTGTCTAAAACCGACCCTAAGTATATAATACCTATTAGGGTGAAAAACATGACTCCTTATTTTTTACCAAACCCAGATAACACAGGCGACTTGATCATCGTTTTCATTGTCGCCTTGATAATTATCCTCCTCGTTCTCTTGGGGGCTTTTGCTGTTGCCAACACCCGTGACAACCGAAATCTGATGCTAATCCGAAACCAAAGCAACAGTATTCGCGTCTATATCATTGATATGAATAAAAATGAGGTTCGGCATTTTAACCAATCGGACCTTCGCAAACAAGAACTGAAGTCGGTTGAAGATTTCTACCAAAAATTTGTGGAGACTGACCGCAAAAAAGTCGAGGAATGGATCAAGGCCATCTTGAAAGACACCAGCGATGTTCCGCATTATCTTGAAGCCGACGTAAAAATCAATCGCGATAAGAAAAGTTATTTCTCCTTGCTTGAGCTGAAAAAAGCCGATACACGCCAACAAATCATCCACCTGGAAAGCTACATCCTACGTTACAGCTTGCCTAAAAGCAGAAGAGCTCGTAAAGGCAATTCCTTGGTGGCTACCGAAGAACAAATTCAAACGATCCTTGCTGATTCCCGCAACAAACAAAAAGGGGCCACGTATGTCCTTCGTTTCTTCCCGGTCAAACGCAAAGGGACGCCAACCAAAGAAATTTCCAATATTTTCATGCCTCAACTCAAAGACCGAATCTTCCCCTTCTTAAGCCCAACCCGTTATTTGGTGGAAGTCACGGATAATGAGTTTGCCATCGTGGATACCAAAGCCTCGTCCAGCAACGCCTGTATGCAACTCGCCCATTCGATTGCCCGTTCCATCTCGAGATACCTTGATATCAACGCCATTCGTGAAGACTTTGGCTTCGTTGTGGGTATCTGCGAAAACAAATATTTCCCTGGTGATTTCTCCAAACTATATAAAACCGCTCGGATTATGTCCCTTGTCTCGCAAAACCGTTCAGTTCGTGTTTCGCTCTACGATAAAACTGTAAGCTTGACCGAATTCAAGACCGACTCATTCAACGAAGAAATCGACTTGATGATTGCTGAAAACCGGTTTGAGTACATGTTCCGGCCGATTCTCGATGTGCGGAATATCTCAACGTTCGGCTACTTCTCTTATGTCAAAGCCAAAAGCACGGTTTTTACCAATGTGAATGAAGCAAAAACGTACGCACGCACATCCAAATTCAATCAAGACAAGGATTTGTTTGCGGCCATTGCCAGCAACATCATCCCGAGTTTCGTATCCCAAAGAGACGGTGAACACCTAAAACTCTTCTTCAACATGTTTATGGCGGAACGCGTCTTCATCCCGGATGTTCTTAACGTCATCCCGCGTGTCAATGAAGCGAACCTCGTGTTAACGTTTGACGAGCAAGACATTCATACATTCACCGTTGAAAACGCCCAAATCATTCCCGAACTTCTCAAATTAAAAGAGAACGGTTATGAATTGGCATTGACATTAAATAATAAAGATTTATTATTGTCCTCGGAAATCTACTCAACGTTTGATTATTTCATCGTCGATGGCAGAATGACCAAAGACATTGACCGCAACAACCGCCGCCGACAATTTCTGTATACCCTATGCGAGAAACTCGTCCGCTATAAAAAGCCGATTATCGCAACGGATCTTGACAACTGGAACAGCATTGAACTGATGACCAAATCGGGAATCAATATGCTCTCAAGCAATGTCATCAGCGAGTCCGACGAAATGGTCCTTCCGTTCGATCGCAAAAAGATTCCGAAGATTAAGTCATTCAATGTGGCCAACCGCGCCTAAAAGAGGAAACATTATGAACAACAACAACGCTGTCAAAAACGACGCCATTACCAGCCGCGATGCCGACTTTGCCCAATGGTACACCGATGTGTGCCGCAAAGCCGAATTGATGGATTATTCATCCGTCAAAGGCTTTATCATTTATCGCCCTTATGGCTATGCTATCTGGGAACAAATCCAAAAGTATTTGGACGACAAATTCAAGAAAACCGGGCATGAAAACGTCTATATGCCGCTAGTCATTCCCGAATCCTTATTTAATAAGGAAAAGGAACACGTCGAAGGTTTCGCCCCGGAAACCTTAATTGCCACCATCGGTGGAAAAAACCAATTGGACGATCGCCTCATCATTCGCCCGACTTCCGAAGTATTATTCTGCGAACACTACGCTAAAATCATTTCCAGCTACCGTGATTTGCCCAAGAAATACAATCAATGGTGTTCGGTTGTCCGTTGGGAAAAAACCACCCGTCCGTTCTTAAGAGGCTCCGAGTTCTTATGGCAAGAAGGACATACGGTCCACGCGACGGAAGAAGAAGCCCGTCACGAAACACTCAAAATGTTGGATATTTATAACGATCTTGGAAAAGAACTCCTAGCGGTTCCTTTTATGACCGGCCGTAAAACCGAAAAAGAAAAATTTGCCGGTGCCAAAGAAACCTACAGCATCGAAGCTTTGATGCATGACGGAAAAGCACTTCAAAGCGGTACATCTCACTATTTTGGGACGGGTTTTGCTGAAGCTTTTGGCATGAAGTTCCAAGATAAAGACAATGTTTTGCGCTATGTCCATCAAACCAGCTGGGGTGTTTCCACCCGTCTTATCGGTTCCATCATCATGGTGCATGGCGATGACAACGGGCTCGTGCTCCCGCCTTATGTCGCTCCGATTCAAATCGTGATCATTCCTGTTCAACAACAAAAAGAAGGCGTTTTAGCCAAAGCCCGTGAAATTGAACAAGCTCTTACCGCCAAAGGATACCGCGTCAAACTCGATGACAGCGATCGCACCCCGGGATGGAAATTTGCCGAATACGAAATGAAAGGTGTCCCCTTAAGAATCGAAATCGGTCCCCGCGATCTTGAAAAGAATGTCGCCGTGTTGGCCAAGCGGAATGACGGCATTAAGCACACCATCGCCATCGATGACTTAGCAAACCAAATCGAACCGATGATGAAAGTCATGCATCAAGAAATGTATGAACACGCCTTGACCCACTTGAACGGTCATATCACCGAAGTCAAGACGCTCGATGAACTCAAAGAAGTCGTCGACCACAAAGGCGGTTACGCCAAGATGATGTGGTGCGGTGATGTCGAATGTGAAAATCACATCAAAGATTTGACCACGGCTACTGCCCGCTGCATGCCGTTCAACCAAACCCCGTTTGACGAGAACTGCCCAGTGTGTGGCAAAAAGGCCCACAAAGTCGTTTTATTTGCCAAAGCTTATTAACAAGAAAGACGTCTCAAAAATGGGACGTCTTTTTCGGTTTTTAATTCCTTGAAAGCGATACTTTCCTATGGTAATATTAAATGCGCTACGGAGTAATACCCAAGCGGTGAAGGGGCGTCCCTGCTAAGGACGTAGGTCGGGCAACTGGCGCGAGGGTTCAATTCCCTCTTACTCCGCCATGTATAATTAACGCCGATTCTGTCGGCGTTTTTTATTTATCTATAAAATATTTTTCAACATTTCATTCAAAAAACACAAATAACGCTTTACCAAATTAGCGTAATAAAGTATGATGTTTGTATTTCGGAGGAAATGTATGAAAACGAAAAGTATTAAAACTCTTGGCTTATTGACGTGCCTTACGTTGGTTGGTTGTTCACAAAATCTTAATTTCGGAAAAACGCTTGTGAAAGTCGATTCCATGGTGGATATTCTGACCGAATTGACCGCCGGCACCAGCGATGTCGGAATCATGGATTCTATTATGGCCAATTACTATTTATCTTTAGACAGTGGATATGGCGATACCTTGATGGTGGTTCCCGATTTAGTGCTCTCCCAAGAACAGTATGGGATTGCCGCTCGGAAAGATGCGGATTATACCGCTGCCAAGGTCAGTCTCGCCCTTGTGCAACTTTTACAAGAAGGAACCGTCGCAGAGATTGCTGATCGCTACGGCCTTTCGGACGATGTGATCATCGATGAAACTTATACCGTGAATCTTGATGAACTTACCGGTACATCGGATTGGGATTACATTACCAATAAAGGCACTTTAATCATTGGTTACACGGTCTTCGCCCCGATTGCTTTTGAAGAAGAAGGCGAGTTTGTCGGTTTTGACATCGATTTGGCCAAAGCAGTAGGGGAATTGCTCAATCTGCAAGTGGTCTTCCAAGAAATCAATTGGGATACCAAAGAGATTGAGCTGGCTAACAAAAACATTGATCTCATCTGGAATGGTATGACGATAACGGAAGAACGGCAACAAGCGATGGCCATTTCCATTCCCTATTTGGCCAACAAACAAGTCGCCGTCATCCGCCAAAGCGATGCTGCCAAATACCAAACCACGGCCGATATGAACCAAGCGACGATTGTCGTTGAATCCGGTTCGGCCGGACAATCCATCGTCGAAAAACAGGCTTAGTAGGATGCTCAGCGTTTCTTTTTGGGGCGTTACCGGAGCACTTCTATTTGGTTTCGGAAACTCCCTTTTGATCTTCTTTTTCACCCTTTTGTTCGCTCTTCCTTTGGGATTTGTCTTTGCGTTTGGGGCGATGAGCCGAATCAAAGGATTGCGATGGTTCTTCCGAGGATTCATTTGGGTCATCCGGGGTACGCCTTTAATGCTCCAAGTGATTGTCGTGTTTTATGGGCCGGGGCTCCTTTTTGGGCCGACGTTTTCGTTTCAATCCCGATTGGCCGCTGTCATCCTTGCTTTTGCCATCAATTACGCCTGTTACTTTGGTGAAATTTATCGTGGCGGCATCGAAAGTATTCCTCAAGGACAATATGAAGCCGCAAAGGTTTTAGGATTGAATAGAAAACAAACATTTGCCAATATCACGCTTCCGCAAGTGATCAAACGGATTATTCCGGCGATGAGTAACGAAATCATCACCCTCATCAAAGACACGGCTTTAGCGAATATCATCGCCGTGGGCGAAATTATCATGGTGGCCAAAGAAACCGTCTCGATCAATGGCGTTTTATGGCCATTATTCTTCACAGCTGCTTTCTATCTTCTTTTCAGTGGATTATTAACGTTGATATTTAACAAATTCGAAGCGCATTACCGCTATTACAGGAGTATCTGATGGCTTATTTGGAAATCCAAAATCTCACGAAAAAATATGGCGAAAACGAAGGCATTGAAAACCTTTCGTTTTCATTAGAAAAAGGGAAAATTCTTACGATTCTGGGCGCTAGCGGCAGTGGGAAAACGACCCTCTTACGGTGCTTGGTCGGTTTATCTTTGCCTGATTGCGGAAGTATGACCTTGCAGGGGCGACCTCTGATTGCTTCTTCTTTGGCTGAAAACCAAGCCCCAAGGGTGGGTCTCGTTTTCCAAAACTTTCATTTATTTCCCCATCTGAACGTGTTGGAAAACATCCTGGTAGCGCCGTCCCTCATCGGTAAAAAACAAACCTTTTTCAAAAAGGAATCAAAAATCAACCCCGACATAGTTCAAAGGGCCGAACGTCTCTTGGATTTGGTGGGCATGTCGTCAAAGAAAAATGCCTATCCATGTGATTTATCCGGAGGACAGCAGCAGCGGGTAGCGATTGCCCGCGCTTTGGCCCTTAATCCCGAAATCTTGGCGTTTGATGAACCCACCAGCGCCCTCGATCCCGCCTTACGGAAAGACGTGGTCCGTCTATTCAATGACCTAAGAAGCGGTGGCAAGACCATGATCGTGGTCACCCACGATTTGGACTTTGCCAAAGAAGTCAGCGATGAAGTCATCGTCCTCAAAGAAGGTAAAATCATGGCGTTCCTGAATTCTGAAGATGTTCAAAAGAGCGAAGCCTTGTCTTTGCTTGAATCGTATTTTAGCGTCTAATACCAATTTACATTAAGGGTCACAAACGATACTATTAAGTGGGTGATTCCATGAAAACCAACAATCCCGCCAACGAAAAACTTTTCGAAGCCTTGACTCACATCGATTCGACCGATGAAGCCAAAGATTTTTTGGATGATATCTGCACCATCAAAGAAATCGAAGAAATGAGCCAACGCTTGGAAGCCGCAAAGTGGCTTCTTAAAGGTATGACCTATGATGAAGTCATAAAAAAAACCGGAATCTCTTCCGCAACCTTAAGCCGCGTTTCCCGGTGTATCCGTTATGGGAATGGCGGATATAAGAAAATCATTGATAAGATCGAAAAAAAGGCCGGATAGTCCGGCTTTTATTTTAGCATGTAGATCATAAAGAAACTGGCGATGACGATGAGGGCGAAGAAGAACCCACTGACAATTTTATAGATCGTTTTAAACAGCGACTTATCTTTCACATAATAGAAAAAACCAAGGGACAGCGGAAGGGCCAAAATCTGAGCGGCCATGACGCCTTTGATTTTATGAGAAAGCACATAGAATAAACGGAATCCGAACAACGTCACAGGTCCACCGATAAAGGAAATCCAAAACGAATAAATCATGAGGGCGATGCCGAACTCAAACATGTTGCTTACCTCCCATGAAAAACCATACTAGACCAGCCACCGGTAAAGCCAAGAAATAATAGAATCCGGTAAAGAAGAAGCCGACGATGGCCCAGAAAAATAAAGCAAAGACGACAAAGATTTTATCGCGCTTTTTCATACGTTAACCTCACTTTCGACCAGAAGGTAAGAGGTTAGGACATGGCTGGCGTCGACATCGATGATGCGGGCGCCCCGTTCCAAGAAACCATAACCGTTATAACCGGTAGTTTGGCCATAGGCCAAGAGAATGCCATCTTTCATAAAACTGAAATTGTTGTTGTGGTCATGACCCACGAATAAACCTTTGGTCATGCCTTCGTCGACCATGGCATCAAAGAAGCCGGTATCGACGCCTTGGTAACAAATGACGCCTTCTTCCATTACCCCATCAATCAGAGTGGACGTGGCGTAATCTTCGTATTGGACGACGGGCATATGCATAAAGGCCAGGGATTCAAGCCCATCGATTTGGTCTTGCGCGGCGTGGTTTCGATACCAAGCCACTTGATCCAAACTCATGTAGTCATAGCCGGAAATGGTGTAGTCATTCTCGGTTCTCGAATCCATCATATAAAGATTCATGAAAGGTGTGCCGGAAACTTCGGTTTGAATGATGAAGTTGCCATAACTTCCGGTGGTGATTTCCGGCCCGACTTTAAAAAGCAAGTATTCAGGATCTTGGATTTGGGCGAGATAACGGGTGTAATCCTTGAAATCCGTTTCGTGATTGCCGAACACAAACGTCCATGGGATTTGTAAACGTTCCATGCGCCGATAGAGCGTCTTGAAAAGCGAGGGTCCCATCGGGGACATGGCGATATCGCCGGTAATGACGATCAGGTCGGGATCGCTATATTCCGCCATATCTTCAATGAGGTTAAGTGTCATACGGTCGTGGTAATCAATTCCATAAGTCAAGTGCAGATCGGTGACCTGCATGATGCGAAGGTTTGATTCCGGTAACGAAAGCGTCAAAGCGGTGTCGTCGGTGTAATAATCCAAAGGCTCCTGACCACAGGAAGCCAAGCATAGGGCTGCAGTACCTAAAAGCAGCCAACGACCTTGAATTTTCATTCGTTCATCCCTTTCTCCAGTTTCACAACATAAACGTCCAAAATGATTAGTTTTATTGTAGTACATTTTTAAACGCTTTGGCGATGCATACGAAATTATTCAACCAAAAACGTGCTTTTTACTATATGATAGTATCGAGAATAGAAAACGCTTGAAAGGATTGTCCATGAACATCGCCATCATCGGCGGCGGAGCTTGCGGGCTTGTCGCCGCTTACCAACTCAAAAAGCAACAATCTTCCTTGGATGTCACGGTTTTCGAAAAAAACCCGACGGTCGGAAAGAAGATTTTGATGAGCGGAAATAGCCACGGCAATCTTTCAAATACCCATGTTTCCCCGAGTGCCTATAATCATCCCGATTTTGTCGCTCCGGCTCTTGCTTTTAACAGTACTTCCCTGCGCTCCTTGGCCGCCGAACTCGGCGTAGATACATTCGTCGATGACGAAGGACGCATTTACCCCTTCAGCAATTCCGCGAACTCTTTTCTCGATGCCCTCCGCATGGCCAATCACGAGCTTGGTGTCAAAGAAACCACCAACTATGAGGTCTTTTCTTTGAATCAAGCCAAATCCGGACAATGGCTCATCAACGGGACTGAACTTTTCGACGTCGTCATCGTGGCCACCGGATCGTCCGCTGGATATTATTTGAAACGATCTACGATCAATCTTCCCAAAATGGGCCCCGGCGTGCAGCACGCTTTGACCCCGTTATACCCGTCCTTAGCTCCCATCGGCGTTCAAGAAAACATCCGCTCGCTCACTGGGCTCAGAATCTCCTGTGGTGCCGCCATAGAAATCGATGGCGCCCGTTTCTACCAGACTGGAGGCGAAATCCAATTCAAGGAGGACGCTTTAAGCGGTATCGCTATTTTCGAACTTTCTTCGTTCCTGGCGCGCAAATTAGCTTCTGGAACGGTCAGCTATGCCAACGTCGAATTGGATTTGTTCCCCGATAAAAACGAAGAAGAGGTCCTGGACCTTTTAACTCGACGTCATAACCAATTCCCGAAACGTGAAGGCGTAGCGTTTTTCGTCGGCATGTTCACCAAGATGATCGGATGGTATTTGGCCACTCGGCTGAACCTGCAACATATCTATCCCGAAACATTGAAAGAAATCGCCCACTTATTGAAACATCTCCGATTCGCCGTGGATTTAACGTATGTGGCCACGAACAATCAAGTGGTGTGCGGAGGTGTCCGCATCGATCAAATCAACGCCGAAACCTTGGAGTCGCTCATCGCCCCGAATCTCTACTTTGGCGGAGAAGTCCTCGATATTGACGGTTTGTGTGGGGGATATAACCTCCATTTCGCCTTTGCTTCAGGCGTTTTGATTGCCCAATCGATTCTTAAGAAGGTCTCCGCATGATTCAAGTATTGAACATCCGTTTGGATTTGGATGAACCGCTCGAAGCGGCCAAATCCCGTGTCCTTAAAAAACTCCATGTGACCGAAAAAGACGTCACCTTTTTCCACTTGGCCAAGAAAGCCATCGATGCCCGCGACAAAAAAGATATTTTCTTTTTATGCCACTTTTTCGTCAAAACGGTCTTCGATGACCAACGTTTTGCGTCCCTTCCCAACGTTCAATTCGTCGAAGACGACTTTTTGAGCAAATTGTTACCTTCGGGGCATCTGAATATTCCGCGCCCTGTCGTCGTCGGTGCCGGTCCTGCGGGACTTTTTGCCGCCTATGCGTTAGCCAAAATGGGCACGAAGCCAATACTTATCGAACGGGGCCAAGCCATCGAACAACGCGAAGAAACGTTGGAACGCTTTTATAAAACCGGCGAGTTGAATCCCGAAAGCAACATTCAATACGGCGAAGGCGGTGCCGGTACCTACAGCGATGGCAAGTTGACCACCGGGACAGGCAATGAAATCATCCCGGTTTTACTGAATGAATTCGTGGCTCACGGAGCCCCTGAAGAAATCAAATACAACAACAAACCACACTTAGGGACCGACCATCTCAAAGGTATCGTCAAAAACATCCGCGAACATATCATTGCTCTCGGC